>NZ_JBHNYX010000024.1:0-79955 GCF_054960505.1 Alteromonas sp. G4i13
CGCATCACTAAAAAGTGATGCGTTTAATAGCTCTCTAAGCACTATGTCTATCTGAAATCAGCTGCGTCTAATTCATGCTTTTTCATAAGTTTATGCATGTCTGTACGGTTTCTACCTGCAAGCTCTGCCGCGCGCGTTACATTGCCGTCGGTCATTTTTAGAAGCTTGTGCAAGTATTGCTGTTCAAACGCATCTCTAGCCTCTGTAAGCGTTGGCCAGCTTTGTTTAGTGGCAGACAAGGCCTGCTCTACTAAGTGAAGCGGAATAACAGGCGTTTGCGTTAACGCAACACACTGCTCGACCACATTCACAAGCTGACGTACGTTACCTGGCCAAGATGAGGTTACCAGCTGTTGCATAGCGTCATCAGAAAATTGGCTTACATTCACGCCATGACGCTGTGCGCTTTGCTGCAGCAGCGAGCGAGCTAGAAGTGGAATATCTTCACTTCGCGATTTTAGCGACGGAAGTTTTAGGTTCACCACGTTGAGACGGTAATATAAATCTTCGCGGAAGGTGCCTTCTTCCATTTCTTTGTGCAAGTCTTTGTGCGTTGCAGAAATGATACGCACATCGATATCTACGTGCTTGCTACTACCTACTGGACGAATTTGACGCTCTTGTAATGCACGCAGCAGTTTTACCTGCAGCGTCATCGGCATATCGCCAATCTCATCCAAGAACAAGGTACCGCCGTCGGCTTCTCTAAACAGACCAGGGTGAGCAGCTACAGCACCGGTAAACGCACCTTTGGCATGACCAAATAGCTCAGACTCAAGCAAGTTTTCAGGTAATGCTCCACAGTTAATAGCCACAAATGGTTTGTCGCTGCGGTTACTGGCTTTATGAATGGCATTAGCAAGTAACTCTTTACCTGTACCGCTCGCGCCGCTAATAAGCACAGACACTTCACGCTGAGCTATGCGGAACGCCTGGTCTAGTACATTTAGCATTTCTGGAGAACGGGTAATGATGTCCTTTGCCCAATCCCCAGGCTGAGCAGCTTGAGACTGGCTAAGTGCTTTTTGCAGCAGCGCGCGTAATTCATCGTGATCGACAGGTTTAGGCAAAAACCCAAATACACCACGCTGAGTGGCTGCTACCGCATCAGCAATGGTGCCGTGAGCCGTCATCAGAATTACAGGAATATCTTTTCTAATTCCCATAATCTCTTCAAACAAACTCAGACCATCTAAGCCCGGCATACGCAAGTCACTCAATACTACATCGTAGTTGTCGTTTTGAAGCTTTCTTAACGCTGATTGACCGTCTTCCACTGCGGTCACCTCATAACCTTCGCCTTCCAGACGAATGGTTAATAAGCGCAATAAGCTCTTATCGTCATCTACCAACAATAAGTTAGGGTTACTACTCGCCTTTTCGCTCACTGTTGTGTACTCCTGTTTTTATCCATCAGTGTTGCTTCAATCTGCAACAATTCTTCTAGTTTTTTGCGCAGGTTAACTGCTTCAATTTCAAGTGCTTTTACTTTCTCGCCACGAGAAGTATTTTCTTGCTCCAACACCACCATGGCAGATTCAAGCTGCATAATCTGATTGTTGTGCGACGCAGCAATAACAGTCACCACTTCTTGCGCAGTGGGTGTAAATGTTCCAGCAATATCATTTAAGGCAAGCTGCGCGCGCAACCTGTCTTGATAAGGTGTATCTGTTGGTAGTGTTAAAACGTAGGCGTGAAGTGTGTCAGATGCTGTATCACCTAACGCTTTTAATGCTTGCTTACGCTCTAACCAAGGTTGGTTGGCCGCGTCAATCCACGCGTTAAGCCAATAGGTTGCATCGCAATTGTGCTCGAACCCCTGTGGAGGCTCAACAAATAAACAAAGGCCACGTTCTATTTTAGCTACAGGCGTCACCTTTTCTGGCTCACCTGCGTTGTCGTTGTTTCTGGTTAAGCTCTGACATCCTGTCAGCACCAGTAAGGCGACAATTAAACCACTTATTCTCATTTTATTTTTCCTGTTGCCCAATGGTCACTCTAAAGCAAACATCGGCATAGTCTACATCTACAACACGCACATCACCATGCATCAGTCGAGCGCAATCGGCAACAATTGATAACCCTAAACCCGTCCCAATGACATTGTCGTTTCTCGGCTCGGTTCCTCGGATAAAAGGTTCAAATAAAGTATGTACTGACTCTGGAGCAATACGCTTACCGCGATTGGCAACATCGAGTACAAGATTATCGTTTTCGTTATAAAGGCTAATATTTATCGGTCTTCCCACTGCGCCATGCGCCACAGCATTGGACACCAAGTTATCAAGTATTCTTCTAAACAGCTCCTCGTCTATACGCACCTCGGACGCAGTTATCTTTACTTCCACTTCTCTATCCTGAATGGCGAGCGCGTAATCTTCTAAACAAGCAGAAACTAACTTACTAACGTCACTTTGTACCATTTTCGGCTGAGCTTGTTGCAACAGCAGGTTGTAGTCGAGCAACTTTTCCACCAGCGTGTTGAGCCTTTGCGTGCTAGCAGTAAGTAGCGAAAGTACTTCGCGTTGACTGTTATTCAACTCGCCCACCACATTTTCAGACAACAAGCTGCAGCCTTCTTTAATACTGGCAAGCGGAGTTTTGAGCTCGTGAGCAGCGTGTCGCAGCAAGGCGGTTCTAATATGCTCTAACTGCTGTAGTCGATCATAAAGCCAATGTAAATCTTTCTCTACATCAATCAGTTCTTTTGGCGCTTGTCTTGAAAGGGGTGGAAGCTGACCATCGCTGTGGGCCATGATCCTTATAATCTTTTTTAAATTATTAACGGGGTTCACAATAAGTTGACTCCCCATCAGTATTAGCAATAACGAAACGCTTACAAGCATAGCTGTAGACCAAGCTTGTTTTGCTTGCATGGCATTTAAATCATCTTGCTGGACTTTGACACGTTCAGTAATAGCGGCTTCTACATCGTCGCGAAGCTGGTCGACGCTATCGCCCACTGACGCAAGGTAGGCATTAAGTAAAAGCTGGTCTTCAATCGCTCGATATTCGGCTAATTGATTTAGCTGTTCTGAAAGTCGCGTGCAGGTAGTTGGTACCGAGAGAGCCTGACATAGATTGTCAGCGGCCACGGCAAATTGATCGATGGCGTTATCAGAAAGGGATGCCACCCTATCATTTCTCAACACAGCAAATTGGCGAATGCTGCGCTCTACGTCAACGACCGCGTTATCGAGTCTTTGCATGTCGCTAACAACATCGACAACAAACCGTGTTTCAAGTGTTGTCATTTGACCCACTTTGGCTAAGTCGCTTTGACTTTGCCAAAGTAAGGCTATAAGAGGGATAAGGGCCAGTACAAAACTACCTAGCGTCAACTGCCTTAGTGAACCAAGTTGTACCAAGCGTTCACCAAACGAAACCTTGTTTATCAGAACCTTACCCTCTTAAATATATTATTTTATCTACTCACTTGCTGTGAGCTTTTCATTGCCTGGCGTCAACTTGCTTTTTGCCAATTCGGCTTCGGAAAGTTTGCCATCTTCGTTGTCATCAATCAGCCCAAAGTTGCGCAGTAGACCTGTGTGTCGAACCGCTTCTTTAAGTGATATCAGACCATCATTATCTGTGTCTAATTCCTGCATCAACGAGCGCGCTGGACTTGCGTACGCGTCCGCTACTGAAATGGCTTGTACTGCAGCAACAGCACAAAGTGCTAAGAAAACTTTTTCGAGACGTTTCATCATGAATCCTCCGCTAAACGCTTTTAAAATCCTTCTCAATCCGCTTTGATACCAGCCCTGTGTTATCAGGTTATTCTGCTATTAAAGCTCATGGATACTACCACTAGTCTTCAATTAACCACTATCATAATTGCATTCAAACTGCTTATGCGATTTTCAGACCAAAAAGAAAAAACACAATAAAAACAGAATCATATATAAACAAATGTACTATTAAGCACTCAGCATACAGGTTAAATGTTGCAAAAAAGAAACACCACTTTGAAACACTGTATGTCAAAGTGGTGTTATCGATACCTTGCTATACAGAGAAACTGCTATCGCTGTAATGAGAGGGAGAGCAAGTGAGCTCCGATAAGGGGATGGGCTTGCTAAACATAAATCCTTGCACATTGTCACATCCATGCTCTCTAAGATAATTCCACTGTTCAAGGTTTTCTATGCCCTCAGCACATACCGAGAGTGACAGCCTTTTCGCCAAATCAATAATTGCCCCAGTCACAAGACGGCTTCGTTCTGAAGTTTGAATTTCCATTACAAACTGTCGGTCAACTTTTAGCGTGTCGATATTGATTTGCGTCAGGTAACTTAACGAGGAGTAACCCGTTCCAAAATCATCTAGAGCTATGGCGCACCCCATATTTCCGATGCGTCTGAAGAACTTGTTTGAAAGAGTAAAGTTTTCTAGATACGCACTTTCTGTCACTTCAAATTCAATGTTTTCTGGGTTGATGTCATAGAGCTTGAAAGTATTGTAGATGTAGTCAAACAGCTGCGAGCTTCGCAAATCATGTCCAGACAAATTGATTGAGGCTCTAAACGGAGACGTGGCCCATTGTTTTAAATCTGGCATATCAATACAAACGCGCTTAATTACCCAACGGGTAATTGCAGTGATCTTACCGCCCTGCTCAGCAATGGGGATAAACTCGTTCGGCATGACCAAGCCAAATTCAGGATGTTGCCAACGAATAAGCGCTTCTACGCCTATTACGTTCCCTTCGTTGTTAACTTTAACCTGGTAATAAACAACAAACTCATCGTTGCTGATTCCTTGCTCAATACCGTTAGCTAAGTGGAGTTTACGCTTATGCGACTCAACCATATCAGGTGTAAACAGTGTGTAGCTGCCCCGCCCTCGCGCTTTTGAGCGATACATTGCAAGGTCTGCATTGCTCATCAGTTCGCTTAGGTCGTAGCCCGCATCAGAAGCCGTAGCGATTCCAACGCTTAAACCTACCGTTAGTGATAAGCCACGCAGTTCAAAAGGCTCATCAAATGCGGTAATAAGTCGCGTTGCCAAGCTTTGCGCTTGGTCAGTAGTCACATCTCTATCGGGCAGTACTAAGAACTCATCCCCTCCCAGTCGCGCGAATAAATCGCCGTCGCGCAGCAAACACTGAACTCTGTCAGCAACCTCTATGAGAATGAGATCTCCGGTTTCATGTCCTAAAGAATCATTGATGCCCTTAAACCCATCTAAATCAAAAAACAGGAGCAGTAAGTCTTCATCATTTCTTTTGGCTCTGGCTAGCTCAAGTCTTAAGTTATCGAGAACAAACTGTCGATTGGGAAGACCGGTTAAACTATCGAAGTTTGCCAGACGAGACATGGTTTCCTGTTGATCAACCAATGTTTGCTTTTGCTCAAAGTTGATAAGTAACTCAACTTCAATGGTATCCAATAAACTATTAATGTTATTCGATAACTGTCCAATTTCATTAGATGTATTAAGTGAACTGCGCAGCGCATAATCTTTTGACTCAAATACTTCTTGAGTAAACTGCCTCAGCGACCCAATAGGAGAAATCAAACGGTATAAAATAAAGACACAAGTGCCAGTGCAAAGCAGCCAAACCGCGATAACGATAGGCACTTGCTTAATGAGCTGGCGGGCTGAACTTGCCGCCATGGTGTCTTCAATGTCCACATAAAGAACAACATGTCCAAGTGGGTATAGGCTACTGCCTACAATTTGATGGGCAGTGATAACATTGTCGTATTGCGTAACACCAAATGGAATTTCTGCAGGATCAAGTGGAACAGATTGATTGGAAAGCTGGCTTAAGGAATCAGGTTGAATAGTGGAAATGACTTGATAGTCGTTGTCATATAGCGTGGCGGAAATAAGATTATCGTGTTCTTTTATCGGTTGAAAAAGAGAGGAAAATAATGCGTTATCACCGGGACTTCGCTCCATGACAACCGATAACTGCAGCGACAAAGCGTTACTTAACGTCGCGGTATTGCCTTTAACCACATCCTCCACAGAAGCGTTGTGTTCTAATTTATTAACAATTACCACAGAGAGCGCCAGCACCGACATCGTCAATGCAATGACAAGCCCAATTGGGATTTTCAACGTTCTAAACACTCAACTACCCTTACTTCAGTACTGCAAGCTGTTGTAAGCAAGTGATGCCATAGGCTCTGAAACAGCACTGTCACCGCTAAGCTTTTATTATTATTTGTTCACAATAGTAAGGTACAGGTCGCTAAATTTGAATCCATTTTTTTAGCTAATACAAAAAAGACTAACTGAGTGATGATGAACGCTATGTTCTTTCAACTACTTCAAGTTTAGTTTTAATGTATTGGCTATGGGGAACGTACAATAAATCAGCTATTTGACGAATAGTACTCTCTTCAAGAGGCGCTAAAGATTCATCCGCGTATGCAATAGCCCAGAGGCTCTTTATCACATCTCTTTTCTCATCAGCGCTGCAGTGTTTATTTAGTACTTGAGTAAAACGCACTAAGTCAATTGAATCGTCAGCCGTCTCTTGCCCTCTTTCAAGCAACAACGACATCGCTTCCTCATCTATGTTTACATGCTTTCTGAGCTGTTTCTCGTATTCACTTCTCTCGCTATCCGTTACTTCATTATCAGCGTTTACAATTTCACTAAGTAATGCAGCAGTCGCCAATTCAACGGTATACGTTGGCTCTGTGCGCTTATGCGTGTCTTCGAAAAGTTTAAGAAATGATTTCAGCATGGGGCCCTACTTCTTGTGTCACCGCAGAAACGCCCGCGGTTAATGAAATTTGAGTATCGATAAAACTTTTACTCGGTAAAAGCTAAATTCGATTAATTGCTGGATTAGATGGACAGATTTACAGCGATGACCAAGTAAGCAAGTCTATGTAAACTGTATTCAGCGACTAGAGCTGTAAAGTGAGAGTTTAAAAGCCCTCAGAGAAACATGAATATGAACATTTTGCTCGTAAATATATTTTCTAAAGGCGCCTAACTTTTAGTATCAAGTAAGCAAATCACTTTACTCCCGCCATTTTCGAACCACACTCGTTCGCACAGCGCGTGAAGCAAAGGGAGCCCACGCCCAAAGCTTTCGTCATGAACGGAATGACGCCGGCCTACCGTACTTGCCTTATTCCACTCAAAGCCTTCACCACTATCTTCAACCGCTATCAGCACCTTACCTTTAAGGGGTAAAGACTCTATCCTAATATTAATTCGCCCGTGACTAAGCGCTTTTAGTGAAGCCTCGCGGTTTTCGTAATATTGATGGAACCCTGTACTATCAGCTTTGAGTTTTGAGTCGAGTTTCAAGATCCCATGCTCTAACGCATTATTAAACAGTTCCGACAACACGGTATAAATTATCGAACGCACCGCTTGAATGTCCTCACATTGCCCCGCAAGCTGTAGCACGCGTTGAAGAATGTCAGGCTGTTTCAAATGTTGTGCGTCAAGCGCAACTTCATGCACCGATGGCAATCCAAAATCCATCTTTGGTGATACGGGCGTTTTAATGGATTGAGAGGTAAACACGACTAGCGTGACATCATCGTGAAATGAAGAGGCTGCGCAATGCTCTTTCGCCTTAAGAAAAAGTGAATTGGATTCTATTTTCCCATGCGTCTGCATTTGCTCTTTTACTATTCTTACCAAGCCTTCCTCAAGAAGCATTTCTCCCTCTTGATTAGTACTCTCAATTAGCCCGTCGCTACAAATTACAAGCTGTTCATTGCATCCTAATTGAATGGTATCGCAATCGGTGTTGAGTTCATGCTCGTCTAGGATCCCTAATGCCATGTGACGTGAGGGGATGCAGCGCAGCGCTAAATCAGTTTTCGCAGGAACAATGACAGCCGGCATTCCACCCTGCCATAAGTTGATTCTATTGCCCCCCGCATTAATTTCGCCCACCACTGCGGCCATAAACATGTCACTTGGTAGAAACTTAATTAAAATTCGATTTAATTCTGAAATAATCTCAGAAATAGATACCCCTTGCTGGCTGAGTTCTTGAAAGGCTCGGGTTACAGGCAACGCACCAATTGCTGACGCCAAACCATGACCTGTAAAATCTCCCACCACAAAATAAATACCACCACTAGGGCTTGATTCGCATAGAAAGAGATCGCCATTAAAGGTTTCAGCTGGCTTTAGGAAGCAGTCGAAATGCGCCAATACCTCGGGTCGATTGACAATAGCGTGGCTAAAAATATGTTCCACAATGGCGTGCTCTCTCGCCACTCTTTGATTGAATAAACGAAGTGCTTTATTTTGCTGTTCTATGTGTTCACTCAAAGCACGTATTTTTAAGTGGGCTCGAATTTTGGCAATTAGAATGTGTCGGTCGAAGGGCTTTGTGGCAAAGTCGTTCCCGCCAACTTCCAGACACCTCACTAAGCTTTCTTTATCTTCTAAAGCGGTGATAAAAAGAATAGGTAGATACGGCCCTTTCGCAAGCTTGCGTATTTTGGGTGCAACGTCAAAACCACTGAGCCCAGGCATCACAACATCCAACAAAACCAAGTCGGGTTTTTCGTGCGTAAATTTTTTGATAGCTTCAACACCATCCACCGCTTCGATACACTCTTTATAACCTGCGTTATAAAGCATGTTAGTAAGCAATGTACGGTTGATAGCCTCGTCGTCAACAATGAGGATCTTCACGTATGTTTCTTCGATAAAATGTTAATTTAGCGACTTGCTTTTCTTACTTAATGTCGAACTTTTTATCGAATCGAGATATTTTCAGGATTTTAGCAACCTGAGGACGGGCATTTTCGATACTGTAGGTTAATTCTCTTTCAGCGAGTGTCTTTTGCATGTTTAACAACATACCTAAGGCAGAGCTATCCATGTATTCAGTACGCGATAAATCTACGGTGATGTGAGAGACATCGGCGCCCAGTTCGCCATAGGCGTTTCTGAAGTCTTCTACCTTACTAAAGTCAAACTTAGTGCCTACATCTACCACTAGTACTTTCCCTTGATTTTGATAGCTCGACGTTATTTCCATATTCGCTCCTTAAAAATGTAAGCAGAAATGCTTCATCACATGCTTTTAACTTTGCTATTCTTATACTAGTTGAACTTTTACACATCGCCATGAAAGTCATCTTAAACTTTCGTATGGTAATGCTTTTTTTATCGCCATTTAGATGGAAAGACGCAATTTATTGAGGTATGTATGCAAGACTGGCAAGACGCCCTTTTGGTCTATAGTACTGAAAGCGGCAAAATAAAGCCTGAGCCAAAAGAGCAAGCGCGTTCGGTGTCTTCTGACGGCGTTGTTCGTATTCACAGGGAAACTAAAGGTCGCAAAGGAAAAGGGGTGTCTCTGATTAAGGGATTAGACCTCGCGTCTGATGAGCTGAAAAAACTAGGCTCTGAGCTAAAGAAAAAATGTGGTTGCGGCGGCGCAGTGAAAGACGGTGTCATTGAAGTACAAACTGATGACAGGGAAAAGCTCCGCACACTACTGACCGATAAAGGGTATAAAGTTAAGCTTGCTGGGGGCTAATGTAACGCTAGCCAGCTAGCGAGCTCTCACTTTTTCATAAACATATAACAAAAAGAGTCTGAAATGGAAAAGCTGTCAATTTCTGATCTACACATTATTTTAGTTGAGCCTTCTGACACACAAAGAAAGATCATCACCACTTTGTTGTTAAAAGAGCACGTAAAGGAAATTGACCCCGTCAGTACCCTTTCCGAAGCTCGTTCAGCGGTAAAAGCGCACGGTGCTGACCTAATCGTAAGCGCGATGTACTACGAAGATGGAACCGCACTAGAACTACTTAAATTCATCAAAGAAGACGACGCATTTAAAACAATCCCCTTCATGTTGGTTTCCAGTGAAAATCGTTTAAGCAAACTAGAAGAGTTTAAGCAGGCGGGTGTTGCGGCAATTCTTCCTAAACCATTTGAACCACTTCACTTGTCTCGTGCGTTAAACGCAAGCTTAGACCTAATTAACCACGATGAACTAGAATTAGAACTATTTGACGTACACGACGTTCGCGTACTACTTGTTGATGACAGTAAATTAGCGCGTAATCATATTCGACGCGTACTAGAAGGCATGGGACTTCAACGCATAAAAGAAGCTGAGAATGGCGCAATGGCGCTAACTTATATAAAAGATGAACCTTTTGACCTCGTGGTTACCGACTACAATATGCCCGAAATGGATGGCAGGGAACTATCGGAATTTATCCGCTTTAATCCAGAAACCACACATATACCGATTATCATGGTAACGTCAGAGTCAGCTGACAGTGCACATATGGCTAATATTCAGCAAACAGGTGTGAACGCGCTATGCGATAAGCCTTTTGAGCCCAACGAAGTAAGACAAATGCTTTCAGCACTATTAGGTAACTAAGCGTTAAAATATAAACGACGTTCTCAAATTACCCAGCGGCCGGTGCTTATTTTCGGCACCTGCCAACGCTTCATGCCCTAACCGTTTGGCTTTTTATAAAGCCAAAAGCGCATTTTAATCACTTTTTCAAGCCCTCCACATTAAAAACAACTATTCAATTTGTAAAAATGGGTTGACACACATAGGCGTTCAACATACATTCAAACCTATGAAACAGAATACTATGCACGTAGCACTTTTCTTTTTTGCGTTTACATCCTTTAACTAGGGAGGCGCGGCTACATGCATGAAAACCTCCCAACCGGGAGGTTTTTTTTTAGCAGAATTTTCTTATACGATACGCACGGGAATGATATGTCAGACAATGCATTAGATACTGTTAGAGAGCGGATTACCGCTTTAGACAGTGAATTACTTACTTTACTCTCAGAACGCAGAAAGTTAACCAACGAAGTGGCTGAGACGAAAATAAAGCATCACATTCCTGTGAGAGATCAAAAGCGAGAAGAACAGCTATTGGTGCGCCTAATAAAAGAAGGCCAAAACATCGGCTTAGACCCTCATTATGTGACACAAATTTTCCACGTTATTATTGAAGACTCTGTTTTAAACCAGCAGGCTATGCTTGCTGAACGCGCTAACCCTGGCAGTACATTGCCCTTAAACCGAGTGGCATTCTTGGGCGACAAGGGCTCTTACTCTTATCTAGCAACTCAAAAGTACTTCTCTCGTCGCCCAGGCGAATTGCTGGAAATTGGCTGTCAGAGCTTTGCAGAAATTATTCACAAAGTTGAAAGTACAGAAGCCGATTACGCGGTATTGCCTATTGAGAACACGACGTCTGGCAGTATCAATGAAGTGTATGACCAACTACAGCATACCCAACTTAGTATTATTGGTGAACTCACCCACCCTATCCGCCATACATTGTTAGTGGGAGCCAACACCAGTATCGATAAAATCAAAACGCTTTACGCTCACCCTCAAGTGTTCACTCAGTGTAGCCATTTCTTAGCAGAACTAGGGAACGTAGAAGTGAAAACCATGGACAGCACCTCGTCTGCCATGTTGACAGTTAGTGAGCTTAAACGCGATGACGTAGCCGCAATAGGCAGCGAAGCGGGTGGTAACTTGTACGGCCTAATGGCAATAAAGAGTAACTTAGCAAACCAAAAAGAAAACCATAGCCGTTTTATCGTTGTTGCGCGCAACCCAGTAGTGGTTCCACTTCAAGTTCCTGCTAAAACAACACTTGTTATGTCTACCATCCAAAAGCCAGGTGCACTTGTAGAGGCCTTGTTGGTGCTACGAGAGAACAGCATCAATATGACGAAGCTTGAATCGCGTCCTATTCCAGGTAATCCATGGGAAGAGATGTTCTACATTGATGTAGAAGGCAACGTAGAAGATGGCCCTGTACAAAATGCCCTTGATGCATTGCGTGGTATTACCCGCTACATCAAAGTATTGGGCTGCTATCCAAGCGAAGAAATTAGCCCGACCAAAGTGGCCGCGGCGAGTGCACTGGCTGATTAAGCCAGCACACGCCCCATTGTTTACTTTCTTTCGTTGTAATGTTTAGGCAGGCTGAAAGGCTTGCCCAACATTACCAACGTCACTTTCACCATTAACCTGGAAGACAGAAACTCTGTTGCGGCCATGCTTTTTACTGCCATACAAAGCTTCATCGGCATTGGCATACAGCGCCTCGAATTGATACTTTGATGACGCAGTGCTGGAGATACCAAAGCTTGCTGAAATATCGAAGGTAAAACCGCTTTCAGCTGTATCAATTTGACGGATACTATTGCGCATACTTTCCGCTATTTCTTTTGCTTTTTTCTCATTACACCCTGGTAATAGTAGGCCGAACTCCTCACCACCTAAGCGCCCGAAAACATCTTCTTTTCTGCAGTGTTTCCTCACCGCGTTAACTACTGCTTTTAATACCCAATCGCCTGTTGGATGGCCGTAGCTATCGTTAACTGACTTAAAGTGATCAAGGTCGAAAATTACAAAAGATAATACGTCCTGCTGCTCTGACATTCGATCAAGCGCTTTCGATGCCAACTCAGTAAAATAGTGACGGTTCGCCACTTTTGTTAACGAGTCAGTTTGCGCCTTTTCCCTAAGTGCTGCATGTAACTTACGATTTATTATTGCCCACATAAGGACAAGTATCGTGGTGGAAGCAAGCAATGTTATCAACAGCCTGTGATTTTGCTTTTCTTCTCGGGAAAGTGCTGCTTGTGCTTTCAGTAGGCTATTCTCTTTGTCCAGTAGCTGAATTTCGATATTCTTCTCGAGGTTATCGAACTTAGCCTGTTGAATCGCCATTTGCTTAACGTTGTACTCATCAAGGTACGCTTTATCAGCCTCAGCGTATTGAATGAATGCATCTAATGCTTGTGCATTATCCCCTTTCTCTATTGCCGACTGGTACAGTATATAATATGCCGTTTTTCTGGGTTTTGAATATCCCATGCCTTTTGCAAGCTCCGCGCCTTTAAGCGCACTCTCCTGTGCGTTATGAAAGAGCTTATTGGCAAAATAGGCTTGTGCTAGCGCTGTATAGTACTCTGACGTTAATCGTGGATAGTTAGTACTTTCAACATCTGCTTGGATAGCAAGTAAGGCGTCTAACGCCCCTGCGATACTGTCTGGCGATGCT
This sequence comes from Alteromonas sp. G4i13, assembly GCF_054960505.1. Taxonomy (NCBI): domain Bacteria; kingdom Pseudomonadati; phylum Pseudomonadota; class Gammaproteobacteria; order Alteromonadales; family Alteromonadaceae; genus Alteromonas; species Alteromonas sp. G4i13. The sequence goes on from NZ_JBHNYX010000024.1 coordinate 13,020, forward strand.
AACATCAGTTGAGCAAGCCATAATTTTGCTAGATTCAGAGCGATTGGCTCTTTACTCGCATTACATACCTCAATGGTTGTATTTAGCGTTTCTCGGTCAAGTCGTCCTAAATTATGCAGCGACTCACTACGCAGATTGTGAGCCAGACACGCATTGCGGGAAGAAAGCTCTTGTCCAATTACGCGAGCACTGTACTGCAAACTCTGCTCAAACTCCTCCAACTGATTATAAAAAAGCGCAATCGTCAAAATTGAAAGGTGCTTATCTTTATCTTTCGCTAACGAAAGTAGAGGAACAATATCAGGAATTTGCTGAAGTGCTTTGGGAAAATCCCGAACTAACGCGTAGTTGTTGAGAATTGAATTTTTGGCTCGTAGTTGTAACGATTTATCTGAAGCACTTTGAAAAACACTTTCATAAAGCGGAACTGCCTCTATGAGTTTTCCTGAATACGATAAACTATAAGCATTGAGATAGTTAAAGTATTGGACTTGGGCCGGTGAGAAGGAGGCTGATTTATTACTGAGAGCAGACAATGACGTACGAAACGCCTCCACGTCTTGACTGCGAAGTGCATCAGCGCGCACTAACTGCTGATCAATTTCGTCAGCAGAAAGCGGAAATATGAAAAAGGGGCAAAGTAACGCCCCTATTAATAGTCTAGCCAGCATTTTCAACTATCACGGTTAGTGGATTGAAGCTTGGTTCTTTTCGCCACTGTCTGGTGCATCTCCTGGCGCTTCTTGCTCTTCGTCTTCTGGCATCAAAAGACACCACATTTTTTCTTTGTCTTTTGAAAGTTCATCAGCGTGATCAGCTTTGAACTGAGCAATAATGTCTGAGTTGCGTTGTTTAGATGCATCTTGTGCAATTGCTAGTAATTCTTTTAGCGCCTTCATGAGTGTGTATTCAGCTTATAATTTTTAGTTAATACTAGATTATCAACAAATTGATGGGATGTTAATCAATTACGTATAGTCTTTTTGACATATAATACCAGTGCGAGTGGACACACGCGTCGCGTTTAAGGGCAACTTATGGTTAATCGTTCGGTTGACGATAACTCAGTTACAAAGGCGTTCAAAAGTATAGGTTGTTAGTTCGCTTTTGCTTCCCATTGATAAACTGTCGTTTTTCTTAACAAAGCCCAATTGAGTAACTAATCGCCGTGTTGCCAAATGGCGTATTTGGAACTGAGCAACGATGCGGTCGAGATTTACATGTGAAATACCGTAGTCAACCAAGGCTCCCATCGCTTCCCGAGCAGCCCCTTTGCCATTCATCTTTCGAGCTAACATTATGCCAATCTCTGCGCTATTCTTGTGAGTATGTTTACGTAACATCTGAATACCGCAAAATGCTTTTGTGTAATTGCAAGTTATTACCCAGACTTTCTGCGTTGGCCAAGGCTGACGGTTTGCTTCAATGAATCCACTAGTCACTCGCTCACTTTCGGCTTTAGTCAGGGGCGTGCCAATTAACCGCATTACTTTCTCATCTTGATACAGCGCTGCCGCCTCTGCAGCCCACTTATCATCAAGCAGTTCGCAAGTAAAACGATGCGTTACGAATTGCATAAATTACTATTTGTGGAGTAGTCAGTATCATCAAGCTTTAGTGTTTTTACCGGTGGAATAACCAGCGTTGTATGTTGATTAATTTCGTGTTCATGCAAGTCGGCAATAGCAATACTTTCTGCTCTGAAATCTTCAATAGGTAACGTTGCTGCTTCGTACAAAATAGCAGTGTCCTCGGCGTTATAAATTGACAGTAATTTATCTGTGAGCTTTTTTCGCTGAAGCGGCGTTGAAGTATATACAGCGCTTGAAAAGTCGCCGACAACACCCACTTGCCATAAAATTAAGTATGCAGCGGTATCTATTTCCCGTTTGAATTTAAGGAATTGGTTGGCTTCATAATGCTGGCAACCAACTGCCCCAGGGTCGACGCCCAAATCAGCATACAGGCACGATTCCGCGGAAATACCAGGTAGCATGTATGCTTCGAAGCCTTTTTGTTTGGCTCTGTTTACTGCGTCTAGCGGCGCTTTTGCAAATACACTGGGGTGACCGTAAAACGCCCCAACAACTTTTTGACCTTGTTCCACCTTATTTAGCATCGCATTAGTCATCTGAGCATACGTTTCGTGACGGTCTTTTCCATCTTCATAGAATGATTGAAGATTGACGGTATTATTGTTTAAAGACGTGATCCACGCTTCCATATAGTGTTCGGCTACGCATACAAATACGACGTCGGCCTGTTCTATATGACTTTGACATATTGGCGACATGTGCGCGCCAACCATCATGCCAGTTCCCACGCAAACCAAACTACCCCGCTGCATTAAAATTCCCTTATTGTTCTTATTTGATGTCAGTTATTATTTTTAAAAATCTGCTTTAGTGTTTCAACTATTTGGCCAGCAGTGACTTTGTGTGCGAAGGACACCACGCCATATTCACCTCTTGCTCTGTCAAAAATTGTATAGTATTGAGAAATCAGCGGAAGCCCCAGAATAGTTTGATTTGGCCAGTGTTTTAAGGGAAAGATTTTAAAGGACGCAAAGTTATATGACGGTGCGTGTATCTGCCAATATGCTTCAGGAGGAAGCTTTAGTGCTATGTCTTCCCCGTCTTCCCCCTCAAGTATAAACGTTAGCGTTGGCCATTTTGTAAGATCTAATTCCGTTAATGGAATACCTTGCTCTTGTAACGAAAAAGCCGTGAATGGCGCGAGCAACACATCGGCATTTCCAACGCACGCGTGAATCTGACCCATCACATCATCATACAGCGACTCTGGTAAGCCTATGACAGTAGCACCTGTATCGACAATAGCATTTGAACACCAGCGAGCTTGATCGGAAGCTTTCAACACAGGCGCATTAGTGGCCACACCCTCGCACTCTATAGCTTTCAACGTGACGTTATAAAACTTGTCGTGAAGCACTTTCGCATTCAACAAAGGAGGCGAATATAAGTCTTTGTGAAATAGGGGTTCACCAACCACAAATAGCCCATGATTTGTTCGATGAGCTAGCGCAGCGGTAAGGCAGTTGCCGTCGACGTTATAAATGCTTGAACGATGCAACCAGAACGCAAACTTATTCGCTGTTATATGTTGTTGCTCAAGATATGAAAAATAGCTGGGCAACGTTGTGGCAATCGGCTTATCTACGTTTAGTTCAGCTTGTTCAGTTTCTACAGAATCCGAGAGTAAAGCACTATAAAAGTCATGCTCACTTAGTTTTTCTTTGGTTTCATCACAGTAGCGATAAGCGTGATTTAGTGGTTGATACGCCAACCCCATAATTCCGTCAGCTTTCTTGAAGCAAGGTTGTTCGGGCGAATTTGGCTCTTTTGCAATCGCGACGAAAGTTTGAGGTAGCGTCACACTATGACCAAAAATGCCAAGGTGCACTGTCGTTTTGACCACAGGGCCGTGCCAACTGCCTTCTGCATATTTTATGGATTGAGAGTAGTAGGTAAACTCAACATAATTATCTTTTTCTACATGATAGTGCGCGTGGCCCAAAGCAAGCGTAGCGCTTCCCGTATCTAGAATCAGATGAACTGCTTGCTGATGCGCGCCTACATGTGCTCTCACACTATAGCCGCCATCAGCGAAAATATTGGTAATTGGCAAACGAAGAGAGCGAGTCACGTTGGCTACCTTAAATTAGCTTTGGCTCTTAACAGTCTGTTAGAACTACTTATCTCTTAAAAGCTGACCATCGTCCGCTTTTAACAGCATCTGTTTGCTGTCTACCAAGCACTTCTTCGCATAGTCTCCGAACCACGCGCCGACTTTCATAAACTGTTCGACAAACCCTTTTTTATCGCCATTCTCAAGTAATGACAATGCAATCCCAAAACGTTCATAAAAGCGGCGTAGAAGCGCGAAATTGTCGGGGTTATTAAAGATAATATCTGCGTATAGCTGTGGTGACTGAGCGAACAGTCGACCTACCATCGCGAGTTCTAAGCGATAAATAGGTGAGCTAAACATGGTGAGTGATTCAAGATTGGGATCTTCACCTTTTAGGTGCTGCCCGTACACAAACGTGTTGAAGTGACGCATTACCTGAATGTAAGCCATGGCTTGGTCATGTTCTTGTGCGCTGGAGTCGTGAATGGTAGCACCCCAAATTCGCATTTGCTCAATGAGCCAACTGTATTTCTCACTGCCACGTCCGTCGCACACTACCACTACCTGTTTAATCATGCCAGGCGCGTCAGGACCAAACATGGGGTGCAGTCCAACAACCGGACCATTGTGTGCGGCAAGCATCGCCTCAAGTGGCTTAGCTTTAATACTGGTTATATCTGCAAGCACGCAATCCTCTGGCAGCATAGTAAGCTTGCTAATCACGGCTTCGGTTAGATTAATAGGCACTGCAACAACAACCAGTGAAGCACAGCTTAATAACGATGTTGCTATACCACTTTCCCAGTCGTCTTTTTCCACAACTGAAACGTTGTAATTACTTCGTTCGAACAAGCTCACAAACACACGGCCAAGTGCCCCTGCTCCACCAATTACAACAACGTTGTCGACATCAGGTTTCACACAGCGATATTTGTTGTTTTGCGTGTGATAAGACTCTCGCATTACTCGACGTAATAAGTCTTCGGTGAGATCGGGCGAAACCCCAAGTGCTTCTGCCTGAGCACGGCGGGAGGCGATCAACGCTTTTTCACGCTCTGGTACATAAACGGGCATACCAGCTTCAGCCTTAATCTGACCGACCTGGGTTGTAATTTGATTGCGTTTTGCGAGTAATTCGACAAGCTGGGTATCCAGCTCGTCGATACCTTCACGCAGCGTATCTAACTTTTTTAAGTGCTGCGATAAATCGGCCATTCTGTCTTATCCTTGAATCAAATGGCACGGGGCTTAGTGGCAAATTTTTCTTGCCACTTTAGGCGTTGCTTGGATTTATGCCACCGTGCGCTTATTTTGGCGTAAGGGTAACACAGTTATTAATTTATCTCTGGTTTGAGATATTAAGTTCTCTGTTGTTTCCCAATCAATACATCCGTCTGTAATTGAAACACCATACTCAAGTTCTTCTGGCTTTTTACCTTCAGCTTTTTGATTACCCGATTTCAAGTGACTTTCCAACATAACGCCAATGATAGACTGATTGCCTTCTAGAATTTGATTGACCACGTTCTGTGCAACCAATGGCTGACGGCGATAATCTTTTGAAGAGTTTGCATGGCTGCAATCTACTACTAAGCCCGCTGTTAAACCAGCATCCTGCAACTCAATCTCGCACTCTGATACGCAAACCGAGTCGTAGTTAGGCTGCTTTCCACCGCGCAAAATAATGTGGCCATCTGGATTACCGCTGGTCCCGATAATACTTACCTGGCCTTGCTTATTGATTCCCATAAAGCGGTGACCCGATGCGGCCGATTTAAGGGCGTTTATGGCAATATCTAGGCTTCCATCTGTACCATTTTTGAATCCTACAGGCATAGACAGGCCGCTGGCCATTTCACGGTGGGTTTGCGATTCAGAGGTACGCGCACCGATAGCAGCCCAGCTAAATAGCTCTGCAAGATATTGCGGACTAATTGGATCTAGTGCTTCTGTTGCAACAGGCAGCTCTAATTCTGCAAGCCAAATTAACAACTCTCTTGCCTTACGAAGACCGGTTTCAATATCAAATGTACCGTCGATATGCGGGTCGTTAATTAAACCTTTCCAACCTGTTGTGGTACGCGGCTTTTCGAAGTACACACGCATAACGATAAATAGCGTGTCTTTGCATGATTCATGAAGCTCTTTAAGCTTAAGTGCGTACTCTTTCGCGGCTTCAACGTCGTGTATAGAACATGGTCCACACACTACAAGCAATCTATGGTCGCGACGATGAATGATATCTGAAACAATCTTTCTAGACTCAGAGATAGCCGCTAACGCTTTGTCTGACACAGGCAATTCAGCACTAAGCGCTTCAGGGGTTATAAGTACATCTTCGGTACTTACGTGAACATTATTTACGGTGTCCTTGATCATGGGAGCTCTCTTACTCTCTTAACTACAAATAAAAAACGGAACATTAAACGCCAAAAGAGTGTGCAATCTGCGTGTAAACTTTATTGTACAACTAGCTTTTTCTATATTTCTTTAACGTCATTGACTTTTTAGCAACTCAAGCGTAATCGCGCAAGTAATAACGAATAATACTTTAATCTAGGGTAGATTCGAAGCGAATGAGCATGACTGAATGGCAATAGTGCATAGAGATAGCACAATTTTTAACCGACAGTGAGGCTTGTTCCGAATTACCTCATTAGTCAAACGCTTTGTAGTGACATCCCGTCCTTACGTTTTCAAATGATCCACGAATTTAATGACGTAATTGACCAACATAAATAAGCTAAATTTCTCATTTATTGTCAGGATTTTGTATCATTGCGACAATGGAATAATAATGAGAATACAATGCAAAATTTAGCCCTAACCTACACTGGCGACGTCGCCATGCTAACCATGCAAAATGGAGAGAACCGCCACAATCCTCTCTTCGCAAAGGAGATGCTTTCAGCGTTAAATACCATTAAAAGTAATGAAAGCTGTAAAGCACTAGTGATCACATCAAATGATGAGAAATGCTTTAGTCTAGGTATAGACACAGACTGGCTAATGCCAGCAATGAAAGCAGCTCGCACTGAGGAAATAAAGCAATTTATGTACGGTATGGATGACGTGTTTAAAGCGCTGCTTCTGTTCCCTCTTCCCGTTATTGCTGCAATCAACGGACACGCCTTCGGAAACGGAGCAATTTTGGCGTGCGCTTGTGACTTCAGATTTATGCGCGCAGACAAAGGCTTCTTCTGTTTCCCTGAAGTAGATTTATCAATCCCCTTTCTGCCCGGTATGATTGAGTTTGTTAAAAAAGCGATGCCGTATTACAGATTTAATGAAATGAAGCTTTCCGGAAGGCGAGTGTCTGGTAAAGAATTAGAGCAAGATCACGTGGTAGAGAAGGCGTACGATACACAAGAAAGCTTGATGGAAGGTGCGCTGAACTACGCTAAGACCTTTGATAAAAAGCGTGGTATTTTTGGCGAACACAAAAAGCGTCTACATAAACATATCATCCACACTATCGATAACGAGAATAAACCGTTAATAGAATCGCTTTCACTCATGGCATAACAATAATAGGTGCTATGGTGGAGCGTCACTTAAGACGCTTCACCGACATCTGCTAATAAGACTCTTCACGGGCATATCGATGTTGGACTCTACACTGTTAGTTAGGCCTTGGTGTTCTCTTCCTAAAAAGATCGACTTTAACCCCCCAATGCAACGATGCAATTCTTAGTAAAACTGTTACAGAGATAGAACCTAAAATGCACCAAATGTAAGGGATATCTAGGGCAAACAAGGCGGCGTAAGTGAGACCACCTGCAAAACATGCACTCGCATAAACATCTCCGCGCATAACGTAAGGTACTTCTCTGCAAACCACATCGCGCATCAAGCCCCCAAAGATACCGGTTGTCATGCCCATCGTTAAGGCGACAATCATTCCGGTTCCACTAATAAGTGCTTTCTCGATGCCTATGACATTAAAAATAGCAAGCCCTATGGTGTCGATAAGTATAAAGTAAAAATTGGAAGGTGAAGGCATGTAGCGAATGAATAAGACTGTCGCGAATATAGCTGAATAGGTTGCTAGTAGATACTCTGAGGTTTCTACCCAGAAAATAGGTTTTCCTAATAGGAGGTCTCTTAAAGTACCTCCGCCAAGGGCTGTCATCACGCCGACAACGACGATGCCAAACCCATTGATACTTTTGTCATGCCCCAGTAATGCGCCCGATACAGCAAAAAATGCGACGCCAACAACGCCTAACACGATAAAGTATTCTGTACTCATCCATCTCTCTATTAAGAAACCTTAATGTTTGTATTAAAAAACAGGTTGAATGGATCGAATTTCAGGCACAAAAAAGCCCGCTTAAAGCGGGCTTTTTCGAAGTTAACAATAACGCAAGGATTAGTAATCTTAGTTAAGCTTCTCTTTGATACGTGCAGATTTACCTGAACGCTCACGTAGATAGTAAAGCTTAGCACGACGAACCGCACCGCGACGTTTCACTTCAATTGAAGAAACTGCCGGGCTGTGTGTTTGGAACACACGCTCAACGCCTTCGCCGCTAGAAATTTTACGCACGGTAAAAGACGAGTGCAGACCACGGTTACGTTTAGCGATAACAACACCTTCATAAGCCTGAAGACGCTCTTTGTCACCTTCGGTAACGCGAACTTTAACAACTACTGTGTCACCTGGACCAAACGCAGGAACATCAGTCTTTAGCTGTGCTTCTTCGATTTTTTTGATGATATCTTGACTGACTTTGCTCATCATATCCTCTCGTCCTAGTTAACTGTCATCTTGCTGCAGTTGCGCTTGGAATAATTCAAGCAAACGCTGCTGCTCCTCAGTCAGAGCTAGGTGATTTAACAATTCAGGGCGACGCTGCCAGGTTCTACCTAATGATTGCATCAATCGCCACTGCCTAATTTTTTCATGGTCCCCACTTAACAACACATCAGGTACCTTTTGACCATCGAGTATTTCGGGCCGCGTATAGTGCGGACAATCCAAAAGACCGTCAGTGAAAGAATCTTCAACTGCTGAGGCTTTATGCCCCAACACGCCAGGAACTAATCGAGCAACCGCGTCCATAAGAACCATTGCTGGCAGTTCACCGCCGCTTAGCACGTAATCACCAATAGAGACTTCTTCATCTACATGGCTTTCGATTACTCGCTCGTCGATGCCTTCATATCGGCCGCAAATTAAAATTGTGCGGTCAATGTTAGCAAGGCGCTGTACGCCTGCTTGGTCAAGGGGTTTCCCTTGTGGTGATAAGTAGATCACCTTACTTTTTTCGCCACCAACTTTCTTGGCAGCTTGTATTGCGTCGGTTAGCGGTTTTACCATCATCAGCATACCGGGTCCGCCTCCGTAGGGGCGATCGTCTACTGTACGATGGCGATCATGTGTAAAGTCACGGGGGTTGAAGGTGTCAACCGATAACGTTCCAGACTTAACTGCTCGACCTATAACACCCTGTTGGGTAAAAGGGGCAAACATATCTGGAAACAGGCTAACAACGCCGAACCACTTTTCCGGTGTCACTTAAAACCCCGGGTCCCAGTCAACTTTAATGACCTTCGCTTCCTTATCCACCTCTTGTACGACTTCGTCGAACACAAAAGGTAATAGTCTTTCTTTTTGACCAAAAGCATCGCCTACATTCGCTTTAACGTGAATCACGTCGTTAGCACCTGTATTAAACACTTCTTTCACCACACCCAAGTCGTAACCTTGCGTTGTTACTACTTTCATGCCGGTGAGCTCACGCCAATAAACCCCTTCGTCGCCTAAATCAGGCAGCTGTGAAGCATTTATGTTGATATCCAAGTTTTTGATGCGCTCAGCATCATCTCGACTATCAACGCCCACAATTTTTGCAACGAGGCTTTTACCGTGCGGTCGCCACTGGTCAATTTGGTATTCTTTTTCATCGCCAAGAAACCATGGCGCGTAATCAAAAATACCTTCTGGCGTTTCTGTATAGCTGTTGATTTTGACCCAACCTTTAACACCGTACGGTGCACCAATTTTGCCAACAATCACTTTGTCAGACGCTAGACTCATCTATACCACCAGTTAATAACAGCTTACGCTGCAGATTTTTTCGCTTCTTTTACCAAGCTAGAAACGCGATCTGATAAGCTCGCGCCTACACCAACCCAGTATTCAACACGTTCTAGATCTACGCGAAGACGTTCCGCTTGACCTTGTGCAGTTGGGTTGAAGAAACCGATGTTTTCAATGAAACGACCGTTTCTTGCACGACGGCTATCAGCCACCACTAGTTGATAAAATGGACGCTTTTTCGCGCCACCACGCTGTAAACGAATAGTAACCATAAATGCCTCAAACTCGTTGTAGCGTTACCGTTAACTTAAGCCTTCAAACTACGACTAAAAATTAGACGCCAATTAGAAGGCCGCCGAATTATACGGATATCGCCACTCAATGCAAGTAAAAGTCTTGCTTAACTTATAATTAGCGCGTGCTCGGTGACATTACTTTAATCATTGTCGATAGCAGCACTTTAATCATCGTCGAAAGGAGCACCACAACTAGCAAGGCTCAACAAACAAACAATTAACGGCAGCGTTTTTGTTGTCTTCGTATTGGGGAAAGGTAATCTCGTGAAATTTAAAGACGAAGCAGGGTTACACTTGCGTCGTTATAGTCGTAGGGAACGTTTTGCCATTGTGGCTTTTTAAGCTCTTGTGATTTTGTCTCTTCTACCCCGGCAAATTTGTTTGATTTGAGTATTAAACTGGGAAAGCCTTGGGCGCCGATGCTGCGTGACATAGTGATTTCATTATTTAACTTCTTTTCTGTGCTTTCACTATTGAGATCCAATTCGAATTGCTCGGCATCAAGCCCTATTTCTTTAGCAAATGCTATCAAGGTATCAAAATCCGAAGGGTTTCTTGCATTCAGGTAATACCCTTCTTGAATTGCTTTGATCATTGCCTTCTCTAATGCTTTTGCTTCATCGCTATCTCTAGCCTGCGCTTTTGCTGCAAGAACTGCTCGACACGAAGGATAGGTCGAACGACGAGGCTGACACTTTGTCCAAAAATCATAGTTGAATTGTGTTCCAGGCACACGATCTTGAATAGTTTGCCAATAGCCTGCAATAGTAAGTTTCATTTGTTCCGGCATAGGTAAATCACTATCCGGTGCGAGCCCGCCAAGCAAGTAGACAACCTCAATGTCGTTGGGTAACTCACGCTGTATTTGCTCCCAAGTAGGAACGAATGCCCAACACCAACTGCACATTGGATCATGAACATAATACAAAGTACGTGTTTCACTCATCGTTATTTTCCCGTTTTAACTATTTTGCTTTGCTTCTGCGACGTTAACTTTCATCCCAGCGTAAATACTGCCGCTGTAATCGCATTGCCTACGTCCAATGTACATGCTTTGCCGTATAATCCAAATAATGAATTTTAATAAGCGTAGCGAAATCAACGCTATGAATTAGTTATGCGCATGAAGAGGTAATTTTGACAACACCACTCGCTAGTGTATCAACCAAACAAGTCTTACAGTGGATTGGCTCACATTTACTTCGCTACAAAGCGCGCGTTGTAGGTGCAGTTATAGCACTTTTCACGGCCGCAGTTGCATGGCTTTTACTTGGGCAAGGCATTAAGTACGCTATCGACAGCGGCTTCATAGAAAACGCAGCGGATACGTTAAACAAAGCCACAGTATTGGTGCTAGCCATTACTATCGTGGCCTGTTTAGCGACATATGCGCGCTTTTACTTAATGACTTGGCTTGGCGAGCGGGTTAGTGCTGATATCAGAAACCAGGTATATGCGCACTTGCTGTCTCTTCCGCCTTCATTTTTTGCAGAACTTAGAACTGGCGAGGTCATTTCTCGATTTACCAGCGACACTACAATTATCCAGACTGTAGTGGGAATGAGTTTGTCGATGACCCTTCGCTCGGTCGTGACTTTCGTTGGTGCATTGACACTTATGACGTTTTCTAGTCCCCTTCTTACCTTCTGTGTAATTGTTGCAGTACCCGCTGTGCTGGTTCCTATCAAGGTACTGGCGCCTCAAGTGCGCCGTTATGCCAAAGAAAGCCAGGACAAAGTGGCAGACTTGGGTGCACGCATTGATGAAAGTCTCCATGAAATTATGACCGTACAGGCCTATACCGCTGAAAATGCCGAACGAATGCATTTCTCTAAAAAGGTAGAGCTTGCCATGGACGTAGCTAAAAAGCGTATTCACTATCGCTCACTACTTATTGGCTGCATCATGTGTATCAGTATGACGGCCATCATCTTTATTGCTTGGGTGGGGGCAAGACAAGTATTAGACGGCACTATGACCGTAGGTGAACTCTCCGCTTTCCTTTTCTATGCCGTAATGGCTGGCGGCAGTGTGGCCACAATCAGCGAAGTCATTGGTGAAGTACAGCGAGGTGTTGGTGCAAGTGAGCGTTTGTACGAGCTATTTACCACTGAGCCTTCTATTCGATCTTTGAATGGTGACACAGCTGAAGCCTCTGCTTCTTCAACGTACTCAGCATTAAAAGGAGCAAGCGCTAAACCGATAATCTCCAAAGCGGCACCAAAAATAGAATTGGAAAATGTCAGCTTTGCTTACCCCAACAGCAAACCTTTGTTTGATAATTTAAACATTAACATTCAAGCAGGAGAACGTCTTGCTCTGGTAGGAGCAAGTGGCGCAGGCAAAACAACGCTATTTCAATTATTAATGCGCTTCTACGACCCAAGTGCCGGACAAATACTGTTCAATGGTGCGCCTATCAACAAAATGCCTGTAGACGTTCTGCGCCAACATATTGCGATAGTTACCCAAGAGCCCGTCGTCTTTGCTGATACCGTGTTGGAAAATATTCGCTACGGCAGCCCACATGCAAGTGACGACGCCGTGATAAATGCAGCGAAGCAGGCATTTGCCCACGAATTTATCGATAACCTAGATGAGCGCTACAACACACAGTTAGGCGAACGAGGCGTAAAACTTTCTGGCGGTCAAAAACAACGTATTGCTATTGCTCGCGCTATTTTGGCCGACCGCCCAATTTTACTCCTCGATGAAGCAACAAGTGCGCTTGATGCGATGAGTGAGCGTATGGTTCAACAAGCGATAGATAGATTAATGGTAGGTAAAACCAGCATCGTGATTGCTCACCGACTTGCGACGGTGCAGCACGCCGATCGCATATTAGTTATGGATAAAGGTCAGGTCGTAGGAAGCGGCGACCATGCATCGTTAATGAAAAGCGATACCCTGTACAGGGAATACGCCGAACTGCAATTGCTTAGCTGAACCGCCTGTGGTGCTATACGGTACAAACAACGAGGTCGACCAATCGACTACAAAACATACGTTTTGGTAATACAAAAATAAAGGGCCAGCAGCTTTTTCTGCACAGGTTCCAATAACGCTACGGGTTTAAAATGAAAAATTCATTCTATGGTGCAATGAAGACATGGACAGGTCTTTGCGCTCTTTTTTTGATGATGGTGCCAACTGCAAATGCACAATTTATGGGGGACAGACAGGCTAAACTTGTTGTAACCAAGCCCATTGAATTTATGAACGAAACGCGCAAAGTGGAAGCAGTAGGCAGTGCAGAAGCCGTTCGTTCAATCGTGTTATACCCTGCCGTTTCCGACGAAGTTACAGAAATTAACTTTGTACCCGGCCAAGCGGTGGAAAAAGGCAAAGTACTTGTTCGCCTTGACGACAGACGACAGCAAACAGCGTTAAAACGCGCAAAACTCACTTTGGAAGATGCACAGCGCACTGTAGAACGATTAGCTTCAAGCTACAAACAAGGCGCAGTACCGGTTAGCGAATTAGATTTAGCTCGCACTCAACGTGATCTTGCAGAAGTTGCATTGGAAGAAGCTCAAGCCGATTTACAAGATAGACACATCGTTGCGCCTTTTGACGGTGTTGTGGGCATAACTGACGTTGAAGTAGGCGATCGCATTAACGAGCAGACTGTGATCACTACACTGGATGACAGAAGCAAACTCTTTATTAACTTCAAAGCGCCTGAAGCTGCATTGCCTGTGTTACTCAACGCGCCAAATGTAACGCTGGAGCCTTGGAGTGATAAAGAGAAAGTAGTGAAAGCTGAAATAGCACAGGTCGATTCACGTATTAGCGAAACTGACAGAACCCTTCGCGCAAGAGCCCTACTGGATAACTCTTCCGATCAGTTCCGTCCTGGCATGAGCTTTCGGGTTAATTTAAGCATTGAAGGCGATCGCTTTGCTGCCATTCCAGAAGCCGCACTTTTGTGGGGAGCTACTGGCGCTTACATATGGCTTGCCGAAGACGGTAAGGCTAAACGTGTTGACGTGAGTGTTCATCAGCGTCTTAGAGGAACTATTCTTGTTTCGGGTGACATTAAAGAGGGTGACACGCTAATTTCCGAAGGCGTACAGCGCTTACGTACCGGACAAGAAATTACCACCGAACTGGCCGGAGGGCCTCAAGGTGAGTGATCCTAACCTATCTTCTTCAGTTAGCGACTTACCATCGCTATCTATTCGACGCCCGGTTCTTATTGTTGTACTAAACCTACTTATTGCTATCGCTGGGTTTGCTGCATTGAGCGGTCTTGAAGTGCGCGAGCTGCCCGATGTAGATACACCTCAGGTAACCGTTACAGCGGAATTTCCCGGCGCATCTCCTGAAACAGTAGATGCCGAAGTAACTGGTCGCCTTGAAGGTGCGGTTGCGCGTGTAAGTGGCGTCAAAGACATCTATGCGCAAAGTGAAGAAAACTCTGCCCGTGTTCGGGTTGAGTTTCGCCCCGGCGTTAACTTGGAAGACGCGGCTAACGAAGTACGTGAGTCGGTCAGTCGAATTCAGCGACAGCTTCCGGAAGATGTCGAACAAGTATCGATCATTCGGGCCGACAGCGACGCTCAGGCAGTTGTAAGCCTTGCTATTTCAAGTGATACCTTGGACATGGAGACGCTCACCGAACGTGTTGACACCGATGTAGCACCATTGTTTTTAAGCATTCCTGGCGTTGCCGACGTTATGTTAGATGGAGAAAGAGAGCGTGTGCTGCGCGTTTCTGTGGATCCTCTACGATTAACCAGTTTTGGCCTATCGATGAGTGACATTGCTAATGCACTATCGCTTGCGCCTTTTGATGTACCCGCTGGCAGTATTCAATCTGCCGAACAAGCGTTAATCGTGCGAGCTGATGCAACTTCGGTATCGGCAGAAGATGTGGGTAACATTGTTGTAAGCGGTGACATTCGAATTAATGATGTTGCCAGTGTGTACTTCGGCCCTGCCGACACCACCAGCGTAGTTCGTTTGGATGGAACGCCAGTCATAGGCGTTGGCGTAATACGTCAAGCAAGCTCTAATACTATTGAGATTTCAGATGAAGTGCTGGCCATGGTCGCAGACCTCGACAAGCGTTTTACTGATATGCATATCGTAGTAACGTCCGATGATGCAGAGTTTATCCGCGACTCGGTTAAAGAAGTGGTCGTCTCTCTCAGCCTGACCGTGGCGTTAGTGGTGGTCACCCTCTTAGTGTTTATTGGTTCATGGCGTGCCACCATCGTCCCAGCCCTTTCGATACCCGTTTCGCTAGCGGGTGCACTGGCTATTATTTGGGGCATGGGCTTTTCCATTAATATTCTTACCCTCCTCGCTCTTGTATTGGCAACAGGCATGATAGTAGACGACGCTATTGTGGTTTCTGAAAATATACAGCGTCGCAGAAGTATGGGTCTAGGTGCCCGTGCGGCAGCCGTGGTGGGCACACGAGAAGTATTCTTCGCAGTAGTAGCAACAACCGCAGTACTCGCCTCAGTATTTATTCCCATCGCATTCCTTCCTTCTACTGCAGGGCTTTTATTCAGGGAGTTTGGAGGCGTATTAGCTGGCGCTGTTATAATCTCATCTTTCGTTGCCCTTTCCTTGGTTCCTGCACTTACCGCCCGACTTAAGGTGAAAGAAGCGAAAGAAAGCGGTTTGTTTAGCAAGACCTTTGGCCGTTTTGGCAACGCTTGTTTGCGCCTGTATCAGGCGTCATTATTAAAAGCGCTCAAATATGGCTGGGTAGTTGGTGTGTTAAGCTTAGCAGCAGGCGGTGGCGCTTATATTTTATCGCAAAATATCGATAATGAATTACTGCCAAGCGAAGACAGAGGCACAATTCGTATTTTTGCACGAGGTCCAGACGGTGCTGGCCTAAACTTTATGGACAGACAAGCTGAAAAGATGGAAGAACTGCTGCTTCCCTATGTGGATAACGGCACCATAGATTCCATTTACACGGTAGTCGGTTCGTGGGATCCCAACATCGTCTTTATCACAGCGCCTTTGAAGCATTGGGATGACCGAGACAAATCTCTGCAAGAAGTAGTAAATGAAATACGCCCTAAGCTTCAGCAAATTCCTGGTGCGCCAGGTAGTGCCTTCGGCGGCAATAGTTTGAACCTTCGCGGTCAAAGCGGCGGGCTTGAAATAGCATTAACTGGCGACACTTATGAAAACATTTTCGAAGCTTCACAAGCGTTCTCTCGTCAGATTGAAGATGCACTACCTGAACTAGGTAGACCGAGAATAAGCTACGACCCTACTCAACCTCAGATGAGAGTAAATATTGACAGACGCCGTGCTGAAGAACTGGGCGTGCCGCTTACCGATATAGCAAGTACCCTGCGCGCCGCAGTGAACGGCGATGATATCGCAGATTTGAATGTGGGCGACCAATCTATCCCTATCATGCTGCAAACTAATAATCGCAGTACATTAGATCCATCTGAGCTTACTAGCTTGTATGTGAAAAGTACCGACGGAAACTTGGTGCCTCTTTCTAGCGTAGCTTTCATCAGTGAAGAAGGTGTTGCCGCTGAATTAGAGCGTCAGGCACAGCGCCGCGCAATTAAGCTGGAAATGGAATTGCCCGAAGACGTAGCGCTTAGTAATGTAGTGGAAAATATTCGCAATCTAGCAGCAGAATCATTACCGAACGGTATCGGACTTGTGTTTCTTGGCGAAGCACAAACTTATGAAGAAACGTCTAAGCAAGTAGCGCTTACCTATGTGTTGGCTTTTATTATTGTACTGCTTGTATTGGCTGCACAATTTGAAAGTGTGAACAGTGCGGTTGTGGTTATGCTTACCGTTCCTTTTGGTATTGCAGCCGCGGTCTATGCCCTGTTTTTAACCGGCACCAGCATTAATATTTACTCGCAAATTGGCTTGGTAATGTTGATAGGTCTTCTCGCCAAAAACGCGATTCTTTTGATTGAATTTGCCGACCAGCTTCGCGATAAAGGCTATGATATTTACGATGCTATTGTCGAGGCTGGTAGAGTGCGATTACGCCCTATTATGATGACGCTGGTTTCAACAATACTAGGTGGCCTGCCGCTCATTCTGTCCACAGGCGCTGGCGCAGAAGCTCGTAATGCTATTGGCTGGGTCGTATTTGGTGGATTGGGTATTGCCGTAGTATTTACCCTTTACCTGACACCGGTTTTGTATCTTGCACTTGCCCGATTTACCAAGCCACGTGCAGACGAAAGCGCTAAGCTTGAGAAGGAAATGGAAGAAGCCAACGCACAGCATTCCTAGGATTTACCCGCTTAAGTAGGCGCTATGCCTATTTAAGCGGCACCTAAACGGCGACTGTGCGCTAGGTTTGCTTTGAGAATTAAGAGAGACGCCCAAGCTACGTGTGTTGTAACAACAAGTGTTACTACCCGCGTTAAGGCTTGGGCGTTTTTTTATTAAAAAACGGCTGATGCTAGAGCTTTCAAATGGATTAAGAACCTACTGCCCTAGTAGGTTCTACAGAACGCTTTGACTTTGGCTTTACCAGTAAAGGCGAGTAGTTGATCGACCATTCTATCAAAGTAAGGGTTGTAGGTTAGCCTTGCATACACTTTATCTTTCTTATTAGTTGCTAACTCTTCATCAGCGTTATCGGGCTCAAATCCCCACGGCCCATACCACACTTCTTCGCCCGCTTTGCAGCGCGCTTCAGCGTCACTACCTTGACCGTTATCACATATGCGAAAGTCACTCGAAGTACCATATAGCGGGTTCTTATCTGAAAAAAGTGTACTCATATGGGAGGCTGCGCTAATTCGCTGCTCCGGAACCTTCATGGTTTGCATGACGAGTGTATTTTCAGGTACATCGGGTTCACCCTCACCCTGCCACAATAAACACTTGTGTGGATGAGTAAAATTATCTCTAAACTGTTCAGATACTTTTTTTGTGTCAACCACACTGTCTTTTTCTGCCACCACCATAAGCACAGGTAAATTCAACGCACGCTTTTCTTTTTCCGATTTAGAGAATAAATCTTGAAGCACATTTACGCTTTCTTGATAGGCAGCGAACCCTGGCATTGCAGTGGAGTTATAGCGGCTTGGGTTATCTTCTTCTTCAACATTAGGCCAGGGAAATAATGAGTCAATATAAGGCGCTAAACGGGACACAAAGAAGCGTGATTTAAAGGCTGGTGAAAAATGCATTAGCCCTTTTATATCAAGCTCTTCAGCCATCGAAAAACTTGCTATTGTGGTCAAGTTAGCGCCCGTCGAAAAGCCACCAATGTAGAGGTTGTCTACTTCTTCGGAAAATAGTCGTATGTGATGATTAGTTTCTGTCTGCCACTGCTGATAGCTAACATTTAGCATGTCTCCGGGTTTTGAGCCGTGTCCCGGCAACAAGATGGTTCTTACGTGAATCCCCTCATTACACATGGCGTTGGCAACATCACGAAAAAAGTAAGGTGAATCGCCCAATCCATGAACTAACAAGACGCCAATATTGCGGTATTGTGTGCCGCATTCAAATGGCATATTCATGGACATTTCTTGTGCTTTGTCGTCAGAAATAAATGCCCTATGTTCAAGCAAGTAACGTTCAACTTCATTTAGGTAATTATCGAAAGGCTGCACACCAACCGGGAAGGCCTGTGCACTGGCGCTGAACTGAGAACTGTGCGACGAATGGCAGCCGCTCAATAAGAACAGCGCGAGAGAAGCAGCACATGCGTGTGCTGCTTTAACGGTAAAATTTGGCATTGTTAACGTTTAGGTCTGTGGCAATAAAAAGCGATTATTGCAGTGTATCTTTACCCGAAACTAAAGCTTTGGCGAGTAATTTATGGGTAAGTAATGATAGAAGTTCGGTTTCTTCCTCGCTTCGCTCGCCATCAACGCCCGTAATAGCCATTGCAACCTCTAACGTTTTCTCGGCATCAAACGATAGGTCGTGCTTCAAACTGCGTAAAAACGTAATGGCATCACCGGTGTCAATGGCCTTTCGCGTTTGGTATATCGTGTCGTTTAGAAATGCTTCGCGACAGATTGGGCTTTGCCAGTCTAAAGACTCAACCATTGCATTCAGGTAGTCTTGTTCCGACAGTGTGACCATTCCGTCGACTTGATAAAGTAATACTGAAAGCTTGATAAGGGCTTGGTTAAAACTTTGTTCTTCTGATAATTGCATAACACTCTTCCTCTTCGTACTGTACGCGGCAGTACCGCAACATGCTCTGCGTCCTAGCAGTAGCGATAATTTTTTTGTGTCTACACCGAGCTATTTAACACCCAAAGCATCAATAACGCGTCGTTGTTGAACTACGATAGGACCTATAAACCTTTAACTTGGTTCCAAGGTTTAACAGGGCTAATAATGTAGACCGCTGAATTGACGATAGTGTTACGCCGCGATGAAGCTTTTAGTTCACAATGTTAAATAAGTGTAAACACCTATTGCATTATAGGTGTTTTTTGACAGGTTCCAAGTGTCACACATCGCAAAAATTGGCGTGAAAAAGAAAAGAACGAAGTTAATCAACATTGTTAACTTACGTTTAAATTTGAACCGTTGACGTTGTATGAAAGCCTGGCACACCCTTGATAAACGTGGGCCAGACTTTACCTTGATAGGCGATGGGTAAGATTAAGAAATGACGTTAACGCAAGCCCAACGTGATATCGTTAATGTAGAAATTGCCCGTATAGACTTTATCGTTATTACCATGGGATTCTAATGCAAAAAACTGCTTATCTTCATCGTTTAAGGCTTGATACCCCCCGATCACCTGATAAATCCACACTTCAGGGTCAAAGTCTAAAGCCTGTTCTTCAAAGTAATCCAGCGCCGTTTTAGGCTGACCAGAATCGATGACTTCACAGAAATACGCTTCTACCGCTTGCTGCAATGGATCTTTTTCAAGTGACAAGGTCGATTGCTCAGTCACATCAATATCGACTGGTTTCGTGTCTTCGTGCTTAGTCTGACGTTTGTGTACGTGGGTTAACGACGCCACTATATTTTGGTAATCGGCTTCATGCTCAACGTTGTTCACGTCTGGGGCAGCGTTAGCAATAATCGCGTCCGATTGGTTAAACAACACAGGTACGTTAGTCAGGTTAGCGTAGTTGCCTGGCGCAAAATCAGGCTGCTGCTCCATGTGTAGCAAGAAGCCTTTAAGCAAGCGTGTTCGACCTTGGAACTCTCTGAACCGACCCAACAAGTCTAATAAGCGTGCTTGTACTACTGACAGCTCCTGTGCGGCTTTGGCAAAGCGCTGCTGTAGCGACACCACCAGCAAGTGACGAAGTTCACGGTTAGAACCAGCCAGTTCACTTAATTCATCGAAGCGGAAACACTCAAGCTGGGCAAGTAAGTCGGTTACCTGTCCTTGCGCTAGCTCATTTTCGCGAATTTTAGCTTCAACCGAAGACACGTAGCCAAACTCATTGTTAATACGGCCAAACATGACACGTACGCTATTACTCAATGATTCTGAAAGTTGATAGACATGCTCGGTTAAATCGCCCATGTGGGCTGCCGCTTCATTGTACTTGTTGTAATGAAGGGCTTCTTTATAGTGCTCGGTTAGGGTTTTAAGGCTTGCCAGCGACGCACCAATATTAGCGTTGATAGTTCGGTTGCGTTCGTCTTGTAAGCTCCCCTCTAAAAGGGTTCTCACCGCGCTTTTCAAACGCAGTTCGCTTTGCGCTTCCGGACGCCATAATACGCCTAGTTGAACAAGCTGTTCCAACACCTTAGGGCTGTGATCGCGCTCTTTTACCGAACCATTAATGTACGCCTGCATGATAAGGTCGCTGTGACGACCCAATGCGTTTAATAGTTTAGTCCCTGCCTGAATTAACACCTGGCTCATATCAAGCTACCTTGCGAAATAGCGGCCTCCGCCTGCTCAGATAAACTCAGCGCTTCAGTTTCATCAATGAAACGTAGCATTTCGTAAAGGTGTTCAATTTTGCCAGTGCCCAGATAAATCTGTTTATCTGGGTTTGGCTTAATCAGATAACCCATTTCGGTTAAGCGTTTAAACACCTGCTTTAGCTGACCATCCAAATTCACACTGGTAGAACCAAACATGCGATAGCGCGATATTTTCTCTAACTGCTCAGCATAGGCGGGGGTGTCTTCAATGGTAGTTTGCAGCTCGTTTAATCGAATCGCGCTACCCATGGTAATGGGCATATCAGATTCATTGGCTTGCTGAACTAGCAGCAACCACTCTACCAGAGGCACTAGGTTAGATGCTGTATCTTGGAACTGCTGTGTAAGCACTTTGCGCTCGTTCTCACAAATAGTGAGGAAGCTGGCAAAGAATACGTCACCCTCAGCGGTGGTCGATAATGTACGATTTAATAACGCTAAATGAGGTTCTAACTGCGCAGCGTTGTCTCTTGATTTAAGAAAACGCCATGCTTCTTCATCGGTCACCTGACAAATAAACGCGCCTTGTAGAAGTGCACTTAGTACACGGCCTTGTTCTGTCATCATGCTGATGCCTCCTCACCTGCTACTTCACCGTTCTTTTCTGCTTCTTTTTTCTGTTTAATGCGCGCCCCTATAGAACTTGCTTTTGGCTGAACCACCTGCAGTTGGCGGGTTACCTTATCTATCAAGTAGCGGTTTTCAAACAACGTCAATACTTCTGACTCTGGGTTAGGGAATGCGCCGACTACACTAATGTTATTGTTTTGACACGCTTCAAAGATTTTCTTCACGTTGTTTTGGTGAAGTGTACCTAGTTCATCGATCGGCCAATGCACTGTGGCGTCGGCATCGCCGCGCAGCAGACGGGTGAAAGCGAGTAAGAATTTACACAGAATAAGGTAGGCCATACCGTGGCTTGATGACTCGTTAAGCTGGCGATCAGTACGAATGACAAGGTCACTTTTACCCTCACGAAGGTGTAGCTCGATATCAAGTAGCTTGCTAATGCCGCCCGTAAGCGCTGCACGGCCAAGAATATCAAGAACCCGGCGCATACTTTGACCGTACTCTTCCTCTGGTAACTCGTTAGCCCCCTCTTCCATCCAGTGCTCATAGAGCTTTCTGAATTGCTCAAGTTCGGGCCAGAATTCAAGTTCACTAATACGTGAGCGAATTTTAACAGCCGAGTCTGATACACCATCAAGAGAAAGGTCGCCGTCGACCTCTTGGGTAATACGGCGGCTTTGCGACACAATGCGTTTGTCGATATCGGCAAGTACAAAGTAGTATTGCGAAAGATCGGCACCAAAGATACGGCCTTGCTCACGCAAGCCCTGTAGCTTCTGCGGAACAATCACGTTTAGAAGCTGTGCTAAATGCGACACCATTCGGCGGTGATCAAAGCTCTTCACGCCGTGGGCGTTTAGCGTTGCACACTCTTCACGGGCGCGCTCCCACGTATCAGATAGCCCTGTACCCGCTTGCGCAGCAATAAGCTGGTCGAATCTTTCTACATAGGCGCGAATATCGCTTAGTAAGTTTTCGCGCTCTTGAAGCTGGCTTTGCACTTCTGAAATACGCTGACCAATACTTACATCGTCGTGCTTAATTTCAGCCGTTTCATCACCTGCCTGAAGCGTAAGCTTGGCAAGAGATTTACTTAAGGTTTTAACCTGTTCTAGGTGCTCACTGGCAGTTTTAAGCGTAGTTTCAAGCTGCCCGTGCTGCTCTTGAAGCTGTTCGCGGTTAGCTTTATAGGTTGCTTGCTTGCTGGCTAAATTACGCTCAGATTCGCCCAATAACTTACGCGACTTAGACAAGCCTTCCTGCCATACCACTTTTTGCTTGGTAAACACGTTAGTGTACCAACGCTCGTAGTCGGCTACTTTATGACGGTGGGTTTCAGTGCGCGTAATGTCTTCTTTAAGCTTATTGATTTGCTTTTTAAGCTGACCTATTTCATCAACATCCACACCGCGATTGCTCAATTCGCTTTCTAGCCAATCCTGCATATCTTTGCGGTCTTGGGCGGCATTGTCTTTCGCCTTACGCATGTCGCTATCAAGCTGAGATATACGTGCTTCACTGTCAGCAATAAGCTGCTGCCAATGGAATTTGTGTTCGGTTTCCGCTTCGCGCTGCTGATCTTTGATTTCGTCACGACTAAGCTCAAACTGCGCCTTCGCTTGCTTTTGCGACTGCTGATTCGCTTCAAGCTTAGTTTTGGCTTTTTGCTTACGTGCAGAAAGCGCCTGCTGATATTCGCTAAGTACCGTATCGCGGTCTTGCTGTGCACGTTTACGGCTGGCTTCGGCACTTTTAACGGCGTTGTCTTTTTGGGTAACCACAAGCTCGGCGTTGCGCACATCTTCGTTCGCTTTCGCCAAGCGCTGTTCGCATTCGTTTTGCGCAGCAAGGGCAGCGGCTTGACGAATTTCAGCTTCTTGCAGTTGCTGCTTAAGCGCTTGCTCGGTAAAGGCATAGTCTGGGGTATCAAGTTCAGTAAGTGCTAACTTAACGCCCATAAAGGTATGGCTGTCGCCTTGTGCATCCTTTGCCATAGCAGGCGCTAAATCAGTGCGCTCTAGTAGCTCAGGGCGAACAACTTTACCTAAGGATAACTCCCAGTCATCGACATTGGCGCGCAAGAACTCAAGTAGCGAGCCTTCTCCAGGGTAAAGAAGTGCATTAATTTTGTTAACCGCTTTTTCTTCTTGTTGAAAGGCGTTGCGCGCTTTATCTAACGCATTTGAACATTCTTTGCGAAACTCAACTGATTTACTGTGCGCCTGCTGCGCTTGTCGCAGCTCACCGCGCGCTGCATCTTCATTGATAGATGCTTCTTTAATGGCCGCATCAAGAATATCTAGCTGGGATTGTTCAAACTCGTTGTAGCCTGCGTTACTTAGTGAAGCTTTTAGTTCAGCTTCAGCAACTTTTAGCTCATTCAAACTATTTTGGTAATCGTTCTGAAGCGCGCTTAGCTGACTATTGTAGTCGCTCTGAATGCGACTTAATGCTTCACGCTCGCTCTGCTGCTGCTCAGCTTTATTTTCTGCGGCTTCTTGGCGTGCGGCTGACATTTCTTCCAGGGTAATTGACAGCTTTTCACCTAGCTCAGCCAAGCGCTTGTTGTAGGCCGACTCAATATCTTGGTGTTTTTCAGTAAGCAGTACATAGCGACTATCGGCCATGGCCTTTTCATTTTGCCACTGCGCTAGATTTGCCACGTCTTCTTTAAGCTGCTCAATATTTTCGTCTTGCCATTTATCGAATTCACGCTCTACCGTATCAAGTTCACTGGTGAACTTCTCAACATCAGCGCGAGCAGATGAAATTACCTGGTTTAGGTGATCACGGGTATCACCCCACTCGCTGTCCGTTTGTTTGCGCTGGAAGCTATTCTCATCCAGTTCATTCTTTGTTGTTTCAACGCGCGCAGCCAAGTAGGTCTTATCAAGCTCGAAGCTATGCTTAAGGTTAGCAAGCACTTGCTCTGTTGTGGTTAGCGCCATGTCAGCTTGTTCGAGTTTAGAAAATTCAGGGCGAATTTTGTCGAACTGTTTAATTAAGTGACATTCTTTAATCCAGTCATCGACGCGGTGGCGGCTTAGGCCTGAAGTAGGTGGCGTAACACCATCCTCTTCTAAAATGGCGGCAATCATGGCCTTGATAGTTTCCATCTTGCCTTCTTTAGAGTGAACCGCTTTAGCCAACTTCTCAATGTGGCGCATGTGTTTCGACGGTTCGCAAAGACTAAAGATTTTGGCGTAACCTAATAGCTCACGGGCATTGTTACTCTGGTTTAGCACACCGTGATCGTTTTGAATGATTGCACGGAAGTCTTTCGTATTAAGTAAGCTCGTAACCAATATGTTGTTACGCTTCATGGCACGTGCAAGCTCGGCGCTGCTTACACTGGCGTGTTTGCCGTTCTTTTGCTCTATCAAATAATCACTGATTTCAAATGGCTTGCCAATTAAACGATAATTAACGCCAGTTCCATTTGAGCTTAACACTGCTTGGCACAGGTCACCTTCGGCACGCGTGTATTCATAAATAATAAAGCTAGATAAACGAGGCAAATACCAGCGTTCAAAGCTGTCACGGGTTGCCGGTACCACGCGGCTAGGATATTCACCGTAAAACACGGGAATAAGTCGTTGAAGCGTGGTTTTACCCGACGCATTGGTACCACAAATATTGGTGTGTCCATCAAGCTTTAGCTCGACCACGCCTGGTAAATGCGTGTCGATAAGAATAATACGTTTTAAGCCTGCCATAGTGTTCCTGTATCAATAACTCTGCCGCGTGAACGCTCACACAGCACAAAACTGTACCTGCTTTGATAGGGTAAAAGTTGCATACCTGAAAGAAAGCGAGCACATGCGCACGATGTAGCCCGTCAGTGTATTATGAATTCACGAATTTGCACAGATGCGCGGTGATTTGTTGGTTATAAAGCATGCTATTGTTTAAAAGTTAGTTGGCAAAGCTTTTGAATATCCCAATAACGCCAAATAAATATAAAGCGGCACGTACTGATTAGGTACGTGCCGCTTTAGCGAAAGCATTGAGCTTTCATAGAACAGCGATGAAATGAACGGTTTCTATAAAGCTGTCTATCAGCTGTTTTACTTCACTGACAATACATTTACCGACTCTGGTGCGGGATACATCATGCTAAAGCTGGGCGTAATATCACCCGAGGCTGCATTTAGAATATTGTCAAAGCGCAGGATCATGCCATTTGATTTTTCAGCAACATATACATGACCATTGCTGAGCATCAAGTCTACCGGATTACCCAACATTGAGTTCGGTCCTGCAATATTGACGGATACATCCGTTATGCCATCGGCACTGCCTGCGCCAGGAATCACGTACAATTTACCGTCAGTAGCATCCGCTGCGCTGCCTACATCAGAAATGACCAAACTATCGCTTTGGCTATCATAGTCTATGCCATGGATGTTGGTTGGCGCGGCAAATGCTGTCCCACCACTTGCAGGGACAATCAGCCTATCTTCACCCGTAATTACGGTTTCACCGCTTTCCATTTTGCGCATCACTTCTTCAAACACGGCAACCGAACCGTTAGTTAACGCCAGATACGCGCTATCAGTTGATGGGTCGTAATCCACATCCCAAGGGCGCGCCCCGTTGGCCGCTTCAAGTGTTAATAGAGGCGCAACATTGCCTGACGCACAAGGCGAGAATACGCGAACGGCAGGAGTAGCTTCGTTAACATCTGCCACAAATACCACACCTGCTTCTGAGGCAATGTCTAACCCTTTAGGTGCAATCAAGCCTGTATCGCTACCCGCAATCATGTGGTCGAAACTATCGCTATACATCATACCGTCTCGCATGGTTTTGAGGCGATTAATCACGAGTAAACCACCCGTTGAGGTTTCAACATCATCGAAGGTAATGACGCCATCACCGCTAGCCGTGAAAGCGGCACTCTCAATGCTCATACCAGCGTCAAAAGTGCTTAGCTCACTGGAAAGTACAGCGCTGTATTGCGCTACTTGCCCCGTGGTTGCACCTTCGCTTGCAGGGTTACTTGATACCGAAAGGCCCATAATAGGCATGGTAGTTATGCCATCGTCCGATGCGTCTTTCATCTCGTTCAGCTGAGTTAACTCGGCCAACGACTCTGGTTTTACTGAAGGCGTTGATAGCGTTGGTGCAACGTCGCCACTAGCACCGTTGAATATGTTTGAGAACACCAAAATGGCGTCATTGGATTTTTCCGCCACGCGAAGATCAGAACCGGTTAAAACAATGTCTACTGGATTACCAAGCTGGGTAGATGCGCCGCCAATCACTCTGCTTGGTACAGCAGCCCCATCAGCCGTAGAGGCATTTTCTAAAACAAAAATTTGACCATCATCAGCAATTGCAGCATCGCCAACGTCTGACAATACCATACGATTAGACATAGGCTCGTAAGCGATACCGTGCAGATTAATCGATATTTGATTTCCGTCTGCATCTGAAGGCACCACTGAACGCATAACTGTGGGCGCAAAATCAGAACCAGCGACATTATCGTAAACCGCGAGTGTCCCATCGGTCAGTGCAACAAACAATCTATCGCTTTGTTCGTCATAGGCCACATCCCATGGTTTTGCTGAGGTCATTATTTCTGCAATCGGTGCAACATTGCCTGCTGCTTGGCCACCGAATACGCTAACCTTTTGACCGTTAAAGTCAGCCACCATAACTAAACCTGCATTTTCAGCAAAGGCAATACCTTTCGGATTAACAAGGCCCGTAGTTGCGCCCGTTATCTCATGCCCAGTACTCATCATGTAGTCGGCTTGAGCTTCAAAATTACAAAGCGTTCTTAATAACGGTAAATCACTGTCGCCAGCTTGTACCAAGCTTCCGCTTTGCGTGAATACAATCCCCTCATTGGCTCCTGTGGTTACCGTGGATAAGACGTTCGCGTTTTGGTCAATCGAGGTAACAGTATTGCGGTTGTCATCGCCATTGTTTGCGACCAAGAAAGTCGCTGACGCAAAGCCTGGGGTTCCATCCTGACCGGGTGCACCATCTTGGCCAGGCGCGCCATCAGTCCCATCGACACCATTTGTTCCGTCGTCACCGTCGCAGGCACTTAGCGCGAGAACCATTGCCGTCGCCAACAGTGACAGTTTTAATTTTTACTGTGATGTTTTATTAAATTCCATCTTCATCTCCGTACTTGTTGATTCGTGAAGAGACGTCACTTAAACGCGATGCGATAAGTACTGCTCACGTCCTGTTCAACAAGCCAAACGATTGATGAGTGAAACTGGATGCAAAAAAAATAAAAAAACCTCAATGCATTGCTGCGATTGAGGTTTTTAAGCATTGTTAAGTAATGCGATAGTCTTTTAACGTGGTGGGAAGCCACCGCCTCCGCCAAACCCGCCAGGACCGCCGAATCCACCCGGGCCGCCTGGACCACCAGGGCCTCCAAAACCGCCACCCGGAGGCATCATGCCTTTCATCTGGCGCATCATCTTCTTCATGCCGCCGCCAGACATCTTTTTCATCATTTTCTGCATTTGCGTAAACTGTTTAAGCAAACGGTTTACGTCTTGAATTTGCGTACCTGAGCCTGCCGCAATACGGCGCTTACGCGACCCTTTAATCATATCTGGACGTGCGCGTTCAGCCGGGGTCATTGAATTAATGATGGCTTCCATTTGGTTGAACTGCTTGTCGTTTGCCTGATCTTTAATTTTGTCAGACATACCGCCCATGCCAGGAAGCTTATCAAGCATTCCCATCATGCCGCCCATGTTCTTCATTTGCTCAAGCTGATCTTTAAAGTCTTGCAGGTCGAAGCCTTTTCCTTTCTGTACCTTCTTGGCCAGCTTTTCCGCTTTCGACTTATCGACTTTACGCTCAACCTCTTCGATAAGGCTAAGTACGTCGCCCATGCCCAAGATACGAGACGCAATACGCTCAGGGTGGAAAGGCTCAAGTGCATCAACCTTTTCGCCCATACCGATAAACTTGATAGGTTTACCCGTGATGTGACGAACCGACAGTGCAGCACCACCTCGTGCATCACCATCTGCTTTGGTCAGTATTACACCGGTAAGCGGTAGCGCGTCGTTAAACGCCTTTGCCGTATTCGCAGCATCCTGACCGGTCATGGCATCAACCACGAACAGAGTTTCAATTGGCTTAACAGCAGCGTGAAGCTCTTTAATTTCGTCCATCATGTCACTGTCGACATGCAAACGACCTGCTGTATCCACTAGTAGTACATCGAAGAAATTCTTCTTCGCTTCAACAATGGCATCGTTAACGATATCAATGGGCTTTTGTAAAATCGTTGACGGGTGAAAAGCTACATTCACTTCACCGGCAAGGGTTTCAAGCTGCTTGATAGCGGCCGGACGATAAACGTCGGCACTCACTACCATCACTTTCTTTTTCTCGCGCTCAGTTAGGTATTTCGCAAGTTTACCTACAGACGTAGTTTTACCCGCACCTTGTAAGCCCGCCATAAGCACAACAGCCGGAGGTTGAGTTGCGAGGTTAAGCTTTTCGTTCGCCTCCCCCATCACCGACTCTAGTTCAGACTGAACGATTTTAATAAATACTTGGCCAGGCTTGAGGCTTTTGGTTACTTCGGTACCAACTGCACGCTCTTTTACCTGTGCAACAAACGCTTTTACTACGGGTAGCGCAACGTCGGCTTCAAGTAGCGCCATACGCACTTCGCGTAGCGTTTCTTTAATATTGTCTTCAGTAAGACGCCCTTTACCACTGACATTTCGTAATGTCTGGCCTAAGCGTTCTGATAAATTCTCAAACATAGTATGAAACTTCTTTTTATTTCAGACGTAATGCCCGCATTGTAACGTAAAAGCGAACGGTAACGTACCCACAATTGCGGTTAAATTTTTAAACTTTTGCGTCAAGGGTTGTCGAAATTTGATGTACGAATTTCGAAGTCGATATGGAGTAAAAATTGTCCTTCCATGATCCTATACCCACACTAAAAGTGGGTGTGAAACAAACAAAATCAAGGAGATGGTTGAATTTACTTGCAAGTTGCAGTATCAATACCGACTCAGTCGGTGAAGACGTCACCTACCTATTACAGGACGCATCATGAACACCCTTTTCGCCATTTCTGCTGCTTTACTCTACGCATTAGCTGCGGCAGTACTTATTGGCAAATTCGTACACCAAGACGGCCCGAATAAGCGATTGGGGCTAGCCATCGCTAGTGTTGGGGCAATTGCACATATCGCTTTTCTCACCAACGTTATTATTGTCGCGCCTGGGCAAGACATGAGTGTAACCAACGTACTTTCATTAGTGTCGTGGATAATCACAGTATCCATGCTTATATTTGCCCGCGCCATTCCTAATCTTATTTTACTTCCTGTTGTTTTCGGCTTTGCAAGTCTTACGGTACTCGCCTCACAGTTTATTCCCGTGTCGTACATCATGCACATAGAGCTGCAGCCGGGCTTAGTTATCCATATTAGTTTGTCATTGTTTGCTTACTGCACTTTGGTCATTGCATTCTTATACGCACTGCAAATGTCCTACATTACCTACCGGTTAAAGCAAAAAGGTGCTGCGCTACTACATTCATCACTACCGCCTTTAATGCTTGTAGAAAACATTTTGTTCAAGCTGTTGCTTGCGGGAACTTGTTTACTAACCGTCTCACTAATTAGCGGGTTTGTTTTCTTAGAAGATATGTTTAACAAAACTTACGCGCATAAAACGGTGCTATCAGCGGCCGCTCTCGTTGTTTTTCTCATTCTTTTAATAGGCCAGAAACTTCGGGGTTGGCGCGGGCGACAAGTTATTGTGATGACAGTCTTGGGTGTGACGCTACTGTCCCTTGCCTATTTTGGTAGCAAATTAGTTCGCGAATTTCTTCTTTAAAACTCCCTGTATTTATTGCTGAGCTCGCTGCCGAGCTTGCTTTTTAGGCGGCTCGGCGGCGCTTGTCACTTTTTGGTGTTATCTAGTTAATTAGGGGCATATCAACAATTTTCCCTTGAAACTCGCACCTCAAATCAATACATTTGAAGCCTAAGTTAAGACAGGAACCCATTAATTGGACGACATATCAACGAGTACGCTGTTTATCGCGCTCGGCGTACTCATATTACTATCTGCGTATTTCTCTAGTTCAGAAACTGGCATGATGTCGATTAATCGTTATCGACTCAAGCATTTGCAAGGAGAAGGCAACCGCTCAGCTATACGTGTTGCTAAACTTCTAGAACGACCTGATCGCCTTATCGGCCTTATTCTCATCGGAAACAACTTAGTTAATATTGCAGCATCCTCGCTTGCAACCATACTTTGTATTCGTTTATTCGGTGACTATTGGGGGCTGTTTGCTGCTACCTTTGGCTTAACGCTGGTCCTACTTATTTTTGCAGAAGTAACGCCGAAAACACTAGCTGCGCTGTATCCAGAAAAAGTGGCATTTCCGAGCTCCATTATTCTGCTTCCACTGCTTACCTTGCTGTACCCTTTTGTGGCAGCAATTAACGGTATCACAAACGGCATTCTAGCTTTGCTAAGAATTAGTCCTGCAAGTGGAAGTGACGACTCGTTAAGTCGAGAAGAGTTAAGAACCGTGGTTTTTGAAGCTGGTGCCATGATCCCTAAGCGACACCAAGATATGTTGGTGAGTATTTTGGACTTAGAAAGCGTAACGGCCGAAGATATCATGGTGCCACGTGCTGAAATTTTTGCTATCGACATTAACGACGATTGGAAGAAAATTCAAAAAGCGTTAACCCATGCTCAACATACCCGTGTTTTATTATACCGAGACAGTGTCGACGATGCGGTCGGCTTTGTGCATGTGCGTGACGCCCTGCGCCTTCTATCTAAAGACCAGTTCACTAAATCAAGCTTGCTTCGCGCAGTTCGTGAGATTTACTACACGCCTGAATCTACCCCGCTGCACACGCTGATGTATAAGTTTCAAGCCGAAAAAGAGCGCATTGCTCTGGTTGTTGATGAGTATGGCGACATTATGGGTCTAGTCACTCTTGAAGATATTCTTGAAGAGATTATCGGTGACTTTACCACCAGTATGGTTCCAGACCACAGTAAGGAAGCACACGTACAACAGGATGGTTCAGTATTGGTTGATGGTAGTGCCAACGTCCGGGAATTGAACAGAGAAATGGATTGGAACCTGCCTACGGAAGGCCCTAAAACCCTTAATGGTTTATTACTTGAGTATCTTGAAGATATTCCTGAGAACAAAGTAAGCGTGCGTTTGGCGGGTTATCCGTTAGAAATTGTAGACATTTCAGAAAGCATGATAAAAACCGTCAGAATCATGCCGGAATACTATGTTGCACCTAAAGAGTCGAATAACGACCACTAAACGTTTTGGTGGTTAACCTGCCTTTCGGCCTTATCAGCTAACCTTTTGATTCGTCAGCTAGACGCTGTGCTCTATTTGCCAGCGCTCTAGCTTTCGCAGCAGCGACCTTATCTGACAATTCAGATAATTTGGCAATAATATCCTGCGTCTCCTTATCTTCACGTAAATCAGCCTCCGCCATATGCGATTGCAATGAACGTTTAAGGAGCTCAGGAATAGATTTGCTGTCCATTTCCCAACCCTTCAATAGAATAAACTTTGACACTCTCAAAGAGTCTATCGACCATGTGGGAATATACTTAACGATTAATTGTTCAATTTCCGAAATTAATCGCTAAGAAGGAGCAAGGCGTTTACAGTCCTTGATAATGCGTTACCAGCGTGCCTTTGTGCTCTTTTAAAGAGTACTTGATAACAGCAATTGAGGCCGTAGAAAACAAACTTGTGGTGTAAGACTGGCACAGTTCATCAACGAGATAGCTAACTAGCGGCATGTGACTAACAACAAGAAGTTTTTTGATTGGTTTTTTGGAATTGACCGCGGCGTGAAGAAGTCCATCAATATAATCACTCACCAGTCTTGGCGAGCCTTCCGGAACAATATCTTCATTATTTTCAACTTTGTTCGCAATGATATCAAGCGATACCATATCATGGGTCTGTTTGGCTCGACGATAAGGGCTCACAAGCGCTAAGTCCACAATGCCTTTCTGGCAATATTGGTCTTTTAACCATAAAGCTGCTGTTTTGGCTTGCTCTCTACCTAATGGTGTAAGTTGCCTGCTTTTATCATCGAGTCTGGGCGCTTCTGCTTCACCGTGACGCATAATGAAAAGATAAATGTCGTCGTTGCTACTTTGACCTGACATAACATTGCGCATAGTATTAATGAAAGTATGCTAACGATATCAGAGAGCTGATACTACGCCTAGCGCTAAACCGCGAATAGTGAGAATTTTCGTACATTATTTAACGTTTTGTGAAGTTTCTCTTTATAGACGCTCCAGCAGTAAGGTGCTCTTGACCAAAAACGAGACAATGTGAACAACACCATAAATTTAGAAAACGCACATCACGTTACTTTACCTAATGGGTTGCGTGCCATGTTATGTCACACGCCAGAAGCGAGTGAATCTTTTGTTTCAATGGCGGTAAGAGCCGGACACTTTTATGACCCAAACGATTGCCAAGGGTTAGCCCATCTTCTTGAACACATGCTTTTTATGGGTAGCCGTCATTTGCCCAAACCCAATGCTATAAATGGATTCATTGAGCAACACGGCGGCACAATCAACGCGTGGACAGGTACCGAGTACACAAATTACCATTTTAATTGCAGCGGTGACGCTATTGCGCAAACATTGCCTGCATTTGCAGATATGCTTAGGCAACCCTTATTTGAAGAAGACGCACTAACCAACGAAATAAAGAACATTCATGCTGAATTTGAGTTTAAGAAAAAAGACGACCTTCGCCGCCTTTATCAAATTCATAAAGAGACATGTAATCCAGAACATCCTTTTGCAAAATTTTCTGTAGGCAATTGCGATACCTTTTCTCAACACGAATGTACAGAGCTTAAACGGCGCCTAAAGGCACTGCACCAATCGTATTACTGTGCGCTTAATATGCGCTTGTGCATAGCCAGTCCTATGCCAATACGTCAACTCGAGGCGTTAGTGAATCAGTGTTTTGGGACATTGCCAAGTGGACAGTTAGCCTCTGACGACTGGCCTTCGCTTTACACAGAAAATGAACTGGGCATTCAAATCAACATTCATCCGCTGCAATCTGCTAGACGTATGATAGTGACATTTGCCCTCCCCGCTTTACAGAACGACTACAAAACCAAACCGCTGAACTACATCAGCCATTTGATTGGTGACGAAGGTGAAGGAAGCCTACTTGCCTATTTAAAAGAAAAAGATTGGGCGTTAAACCTGATAGCGGGCTCTGGCATAGAAGGCGATAAATTTAAAGATTTTAATGTGAGCTTTCAGCTTACCCAGGAAGGCCTTAAACACAAAGCGCAGGTGTTAGAGGCACTATTTGGCTACATCGAATTAATTAGAGAAGCATCGACTGAAGAGTGGCGCTTTCACGAAAAGTCGCAGCTAAACGCGCTGGCTTTAGAGTACGAAGAAAATGTGAAGCCGCTTGGGATCATAACTGAGTATGCACAGCATCAATTTATATTCGAACCTGACGAATTAAATAGACTTCGCTCTACTATTGGTAGTTATGACAGAAGCATAATTGAGCATGCTCTGTCCTTTTTCACGCCCAAGAACCTTCGTTTAAAGGTTATATCAAAAGATGTTAAAACCACTCAGGTTTGCGCATTTTATGAGGCTGAATATAGCGTTGAAGACATCGACGATGCGCTAATACATTCACTTGAAAGCGCAAAGAAAATTCCAGAATTGTGTCTTCCCCCACCCAACCCTTATTTGGCGAGCGAATACACGCTTATCCTCCCTGAAACGGGGTTTAATGTTCCAAATAGGTTGGTAGATAATGGTGGCTATCGATTTTGGTTCGCTCAGGACCAACAATTCCATAGCCCCAAAGGCGATATTTATATCTCTTTCGACGCCGCTCAGTTTTCAGACTCTTTGACCTCTGTTGCGGCCAAGCGAATTTGGCTCGGCGCACTTAACGATCATCTCCAAGCTAAATACTACCGAGCTGAAATAGCAGGACTTCACTATCGGATTTATGGGCATCAAGCTGGATTTACCCTACACACCCGTGGTTTTACGAATCAGCAGACATTGTTAGCAAGTCAACTTCTTGACGCCGTTCTCGGTTTTATTCCTGACGAAAGAGCCTTTGAACATCACAAAGCACTTCAAATTCAAAACCTTCATAATTCACTGTTAAATAAGCCGACTAACCGTTTATTCTCTCGTTTAAGTGTTCTTATTCAACGCAACACGCAAGCGCCAGTTGAATTATTAGACGTGATAGAAAACATCTCTTATAACGAGATGCTAGGCTGTCGCAGTGCAGCTTTTGAGCATTATTTTGTAGAGGCAT
The DNA here is from genome assembly GCF_054960505.1 of Alteromonas sp. G4i13. NCBI lineage: Bacteria > Pseudomonadati > Pseudomonadota > Gammaproteobacteria > Alteromonadales > Alteromonadaceae > Alteromonas > Alteromonas sp. G4i13. The sequence goes on from NZ_JBHNYX010000024.1 coordinate 47,830, forward strand.
TTATGCATGGCAACTGGACAAGCGATGAAGCAAAGGCGTTTTCGACATCGCTTCATAGCCATTGTAAAAATGCAGGAGGAGGTCCCCTTTCTCGTGCCGTATCTAAGCTGCCTGTGGGCGGAACTCTTTATCACGAAGTGTTGTGTAATCACGATGACTCAGCGGTCGTACTTTATTTACAAGCGCCTTCTCCGAGCCTCACCGACACCGCATTGTGTATGGTTCTTGAACAGATGCTGGCAGCACCGTTCTTCAATTCGTTAAGAACAGAACAGCAATTGGGATACATAGTCGGTACAGGCTATGTACCACATAATCAACACCCCGGAATGGCATTTTACATACAAAGCCCGCAATGCAGTCCAAAGCAGTTGCTAGATGCAATGACCGCCTTTTTATTCCAGCAACTCAATGAAATAGAGTTCTATCGTTTTTATTGGCCGACTATCCAACAAAACCTTATTAAGCAGTTAGAAGAGAGAGACCTTACACTTTCGATGAAGTCACAGCGTTTATGGGTAAGTTTGGGTACGCAAGATTTAGAGTTTAATAGAAATGCAAAGCTTGCTGAAAGAATCAAAGGCTTGAGTTTCGAAGAGATTCAAGACTTCGCGCATCAACTCGCTAAACGAGAGCGCTGCGGGGAATTGGTGCTTTTCTCTCGAGGAAAATTTGAGAGTATTCCCACGCAAGAAAAACGAACGATTAACAGTATTTCTGAATTCAAAAAAGAAATTCCTTACTACTAAAGCTGCATTGTAGGCACGTGCCACGGTCGTTAAGATTTTAACCAATCTGCCGATACCCAGTGGTATTCGCAGACAAGGTTGGTTAATAAGTAAACCATCATTCTTGTTATTACTAAAAAGTCCTTGTAGAGGCTTAGTTAATTCGGCATATTTATTATTCTGGCTGTTAGGGATGCCGCCAGTAAAATAAAAAAATAATAAATGGCGTATGCCAAAGGTGTGTAGGTGCGCTCAACCCTAATTTATTCAATTTCTCTTCTTTTGTTGGCTTTGTCAGGAATTCTTTTTTCTTCTGCAAAGGCGATAGAGGTTTCTGATCTTCATTTTACAGAGCTAAATAAGCAGCATGGTCTATCGGATACCGCAGTATTAGACATTGTGGAAGATGACATGGGTTTCATTTGGCTTGCAACGTCAAACGGCCTTAACCGATACTCTGGTTATGATGTAAAACAATACCATCCCTCAGATGTAGACCCGAATTCGTTACCTTCAGGGTACATTCAATCCTTGTTTGTGGATTCGGAGGGGCAATTATGGGTAGGCACACACTCGGGACTAGCGCTTTATCAGCCTGAAACCGACAGTTTCAAAGTTTTCAATAAAGAAAACTCGGTAATAAAAACTGATTTAATAACAGCAATTACAGAGTCCAAAAATGGCGATATTCTCTTCGCGGATCGCAAATTCTTGTATAGATACTCCAAACAACGATCGCAAATAAGTGTTCTGACTCAGGTTTTCAATGAAGAAAGCTTCATTAAAGTTATCTTCGAAGAAGCCAATCGTATCTGGGTGGGCTCAAATAAGTTTGGCGCAAAACTTATAGATACAGAGACCTTAGAGGTTCATGACGTAAAAAAAGTGAATCCTTGGGGTGTTTCACTTGATATTCGAGCGCTCCATGACATATCAGTGATTAACGGCAACTATTGGTTGGCGACTAATAATGGACTTATAGTAATTGCGTCAAATGGGAAAATTCTAAAGAAAATTGAAAGTAAAGATTTAGGTGTTGAAGAAGAGGTAAATTCATTTTCAATATCGGTTGTTGATGACGATATTTGGATTGGTACTTTTATAGGGTTGTTTTTGCTTTCTGACGGCGCAGCAGTTCCAGTAACTGAAGCTTATAACCCTGAAGTTATACATTTAAACGCCGAAACGTACAACACAACAGGAATCCCACCAGAAATCATAATTAAGGTTATAGAAGATAGAACGGGTGTTGTTTGGGCTGCAACCTTTCATCGGGGAGCTTTTAAATATCACCCCGATTTTGCCAGTGTTCACTTCCAACCCGTGTTTAATTCGGAACGGCATACTGAAGACAATTATTCAACTATTTGGGGCTTCGCAGAAAACAGCTCAAACGAACTGTTTCTTGTTTCTCAGCAAAAAGGCGTGGGGAAAATTTCGAAAGAAACCGGTAATGTATCGTTTTTCAATTTGCCTCAAGATATAGATGTCAATAGCTCATTCTGGGACATTGAGATAGATAACAACAACAATATTTGGCTTGCTTCGTCGGTAGGATTGATTGTACTTGCAGAAACAGATAATGGACTAGTAACACTACGAAAATACTTCGAAGGTTCATTCATTGATCACATCTTTAAAAGTGAATCTGCAATATGGTTCCAACTTCCTAATGAAGATGTTCATTCAATAGATTTTGATGATGTGCCTAATGAGAGTGAGCCGGCAACTCCTCAAAAAAACCTTTCTCAAGAATACGGAAAAATGTTTGCTATCTATGCCGATGACAAAAAGAGGGTTTGGTTTAGAGCTGGAGAAAAACTAATTGTTTATTCAGTTGAAAAGCAGCAAATCACAAAGGTATTGGATTCAACCAATGGCATTAACTCTCTTGTATATGGAATTCACCAAACAAGTGATGGGCTTTGGCTAACTACTCGTTCCGACGGTGTCATCCAACTAGACGAAGAAAGCCTTGTTTTGGTCAAAAAACAAAAGCGAGATAACCAAAGTGGATTTATCACGTCTACAACATCTATAAACAACAATATTTGGTACTCTGACGCTAAGGGTGTCCACAAAGTGCTTCTTCCTTCACTCAGAGAAGCTGAGAGTATACCAAATCAGCAACTAGACTTTAACTCACTGGGTGAAGGCGCTGTAATTGCTACTAGAAACAACATTATTTACTTTGGTGGCAACAAAGGCTTTATAAGAATATCCAAAAACGCAAACTCTGATGCTGAAGGCATCCTACAAACCCTAGCTCCTCAGTTATATCAGATCAACATCTTTGGTTCAGTCGCTAAATCCAAAAGAAACTCAATGGAAGGAGATGATTCAACTCATTCGTTCTCTTCCAAGGAAATAATAACCTACGTAAGTCAGTTAACGCTTAAGCACGATGAAACCAGGTTCAGTATTTCATTCGGCTCAGTAAACCCTGTTTACCCTAATCAAGTTACTTACCGTTATAAGCTCTCTAATTTTGAAAATGATTGGATATATGTTGACGATGAAAGGTCTGCACAATTCAACAATATATCCTTTGGAAGCTACACTTTTTCAGTTCAAGCAAAAGAGCCCGGGAAATCATGGTCTGAAAGTAAAAACTTGCAGATAATTATTGAACGTCCTCCATGGCTCCATACCGTCGCTTTGGTATTTTATTGTTTAATAGCTTTCGCGATATTTGCGTTCATCGTTCGCCAATATCAAATAAGAAAAGCCAATCAGCTTGCCATCAAAGAGTCGGAAGAACGCCTTAAACTGACGCTATGGAGTTCAGGTGATGAGTTGTGGGACTGGGACGTATACAGAGGCCAAGTTTACCGTGCAAATACGTGGGGCACTCTTGATTTTCCTCAAGATGATATACGCACTACAGGCGCTTACGATGCAAACATACACCCTAACGACGTAAGCCGTGTTAAAACTGCTCTAAGAGACCATCTTGAAGGTAATAGCGACTTCTACGAGCTCGCATACCGCGCAAAGACATTTAAGAACCAGTGGATTTGGATACTTGACCGCGGAAAAGTGGTTGAAAGAGACCACAATTCTCAGCCGGTAAGAATGACTGGTACGCTTAAGAATATTCATCACTTAAAAGAAGCTGAAGAGCAGCTGAATCTATTTAAGCGTTCAATTGAGAATATTTCTGAAGGTGTATTCATAACTAATACCCAATTTAAATTCATAAGTGTAAACAATGCATATTGCGGTTACACCGGCGAAACCCGTGATCAAGCATTAGCAAGCTATATGCATTTCCATCTATATCCAGACGCGTTTACAGAAGAAATTAAGAAAACGCTAAAAGCGAAAGGTAACTGGTCAGGTGAAGTAGAAAGTGTGCGAGTGAACGGCGAGCGCTATGAAATGGAATTAAATATAGACGCCGTCCATGACGATGACGGAAAAATAAGCCATTTTGTAGGCGTATTTAGTGATATCACGTCACGAAAAAGTACTGAAAAAGAACTATTGAAACTAGCTAATACTGACCCGCTCACAGAGCTTCCGAATCGTTCGTTCTTCCAAGCTAGCCACCAGAACTTGGTGCGGAAAGGAGCACAACATACTCTGCTCTGTTTGGATATGGATAACTTTAAGAAAATAAACGATTCTTTAGGTCACCAAACGGGCGATATATTAATTAAACAAATAGCAAAGCGCTTACAGAGAATTACGGGTAAGAGTGCGACTTGCTATCGTTTAGGTGGTGATGAATTTAGCGTGTTAATGGAAGACAATGCCGATATCCACACGGTAACGCATTACGCACAGAACCTATTAGACACTTTATCTCGCCCCTTTATCATTAATAAGCAAGAGTTTGTATTGGGTGCCAGTATTGGTATCGCGTTCTTCCCTGACGACGGCACTTCTCCCCAAGAAATGCTGAAAAACGCCGACACAGCCATGTATTTCGCTAAAAACAATGGCGGTAACAGCTACCAGTTCTTTAGCGGAGAGATGAATCAAAACGCCGTTAGGCAACTGCAAATCGAAAACCTTATAAGACAAGGTATTAAAGATGACTTGTTTACGGTTTACTACCAGCCGAAAGTTGATATAGCCTCAGGTAAGCTAGTCAGCATGGAAGCTTTAGTGCGCTTTGAGCACCCCCAAAAGGGCATAGTAAGCCCTGGGCAATTTATCCCTCTGGCAGAACAAACGGGTCAAATTATAGAAATTGGTGAACAAGTGCTAAGAAAGGCTTGTGCAGATACCAAACGCTGGGTAAACCAAGGTTTGTTTAGTGGTCGTGTAGCCGTTAATATTTCTGCAAAGCAGTTCGAGCTACCTGACTTAGACGATAGAATAAACAAGATCTTAAGCGATATTGGTTTGTCACCACTACATTTAGAGTGCGAAATAACTGAAGGTACGCTAATGGAAAGCCCTGAAAACGGCCTTCAAATGATGACTCGCCTTCGCGAAAGAGGTATTCACCTAGCGCTAGACGATTTCGGTACAGGTTACTCGTCGCTAGCCTACTTAAAGCGTTTCCCACTAAACACACTAAAAATTGACAAAGCATTTATTGACGATATTGCAAAAAGTAATGTGGACCGTCATATGGCAGCTGCCATTATAAATATTGCCCACAATTTAGGCTTAAAAGTTGTAGCGGAGGGCGTTGAAGAAGAAGCACAGCTAGATATTTTACGTCGCTACGATTGTGAGATGTTGCAAGGCTTCTTGTACAGCCGACCATTAAATGCAGAGCGCTTCGAGAAGCTTCTCACCGAGAATCAAAAACTTCATACGCTGCTCGGCCACTCCAATTTTTAACCGCCCTTACCTTTTACTTCGCGTATAGGGCGTTTACTTTCCCCTCCTTGACGCCACTCATTGCAGCTTTAGGCAAAGTCATGCCTCTATTCAACCTTAGTTTATTAAACTCTAGTGCCATTAAAATGGCGCTTATGAACGTCGATAAATCCCCGCACCAAAAACAAACTATAACCCATTGAATATAAAGGAAATCTTAAAAAATATTATTTCTGGCACGCATTTAGCTAAGTATTAAGTACCGATGACAAATATAAAAAATCGGTTTTGTTTGTTCGTTCAAAATAATCAGAGGAAATTAACATGTTAAAAGAGTACGCAGTTGCACTAGTACTTTCTACCGCTACCCCAGTTGCTGCCGACAAGCAAGAAGGCGCTAAACAAGCTCCTGAGTCGCAAAAAGAAACCATCTCTCAACCAGAGTATGTTAAGCCACAATCTGGTGGTGGCTACGGCGTTGGCTTCTAATCTGAAGCACAGTATTTCAAAAAAAGAGAGCAACGCTCTCTTTTTTTATACCTGTATTTTACGCCCCACTTACTTATTTCAGCAGACCGCTAGGAAAGACTACGCAGAAATATAAAGGTTGTTAAACCCTACTGCATTGCGCCAATGTATATGGCGAGAGATTGAGAACATGGGCAGTAAGATTGGACCTAACACAAAACCCGCTATCGCCCACTTTTTCGCGCTCATCCCCCATTTAAACGCTTCTACATAAAAATATAGAGAGAAGATAACGCTTAATACTACGAGTGAAATCACACTGCCTCCGCCTGTTTGACCTAGTTACGTGGGGTTACTTGTCCCCATCAATTATTCAATTTAACTTACTGATAATTGACGCCAACAATTTGACACGTTCATTTTTTAACCGCAGGAATTCTACCCAAAATAGAACAATAAACCAGCAAAAATACCCATTAGACATAAAAAAACCGGGCAACGCCCGGCTTTTAACATTTTATAAACTTAGCTGTAAAACTTTTGATCGTTTTCTGCCATTTTTACTAACACTTCAGCAGGTGCAAATTTATCACCTACAGCAGTAGCATAATGGTTTAAACGAGCAACAACGTGTTTAATTCCCAGTGTATCCATATAGCGGAACGGGCCGCCTAAGAATGGAGGGAAACCAATACCGAAGATAGCGCCAATGTCGCCGTCGCGCGCATTACGGATAACGCCTTCGTCTAAACAGCGCGCTGCTTCATTAAGCATCATTAATACACAGCGTTCAGCAACTTCTTTTTCGCTTAGTTTGGCAGAAGGCGATAGCCCAAGTAATTCGTAGATTGATTCATCCACTTCTTTACCTGGTTTTTTGCCTTCATAAGAATAAAACCCTTTTTGGTTTTTCTTACCCTTTCTGCCGTCTGCAAGTACTTTATCGAAAGCACTTGGCGCAGTGAAGCGCTCGCCGAACGCCTCTACAAGGAATGGGATAATCTTAGTACCAACATCAATGCCCACTTCATCAAGTAGTTTCACAGGGCCTACAGGGAAGCCAAACTTAACCAATGACTTATCGATGTGCTCAATAGGCTCACCGTCAAGAATGAGGTTTGCCGCTTCATTCATGTACGGCGCTAAAATACGGTTTACGTAGAAACCCGCACCGTCTTTAACAACTACCGGCGTTTTGCCTTGCTTTTTAGCAAACTCTACCGTCGATGAAATGACTTGGTCAGACGTTTTATCGTGAGCAATAACTTCGGCCAACGGCATTTTGTCTACTGGCGAGAAGTAATGTAGACCAATCACGTTTTCAGGTCGTGCTGCTTTAGCTGCAATTTGTGTAATTGGAATAGACGACGTATTAGACGCGAAGATCGTGCTTTCTTTGCAGTTCTCTTCAATATCCGCCACCATTTTTTGCTTAAGATCTAAATCTTCAAAAACCGCCTCAACCACGATATCAGCATCTTGGTAGCCACTATAATCTAGCGTACCGGTAAGAAGCGCCAACTGTTTCTGCATTTCACTATTGCGCATGAAACGCTTCTTCACCTTTTTGTTTAAGATGTCATAGCTATATTTCATTGCATTGGCTATGCCTTCAGCACGCACGTCTTTAATACGGACAGGTACACCGGCTTTGGTCGACGTTACATAGGCGATACCACCACCCATTAAACCACCGCCAAGCACACCGACTTTCTTCATTTTTTCAGGTTTAACACCTTCAACGCCGTTTTCTTTCTTCATTTCTGTCGTAGCGAAGAAAATCTGACGTAACTGGAAAGATTCCGGCGTCATAACAAGCTTACCAAAGGCTTCAGCTTCGGCTTTAAGCCCCGCTTTCATCCCTTCGTTCATGCCTGTTTCAATTACATCAATAATGTAACCTGGCGCTGGATAATTACCTTTGGTTTTGGCAAATGTCGCTTCGCGCGCTTTTTTGAACATCATGTTACGGCCCGGGCCGGTTTTCTCTAACACTTTGTCCATCACACTCTTTTGCGGCGCTTCTCTTTCTGGTTTGCGTTTAAGCGCAAACTGTTCAGCTACCTTTAGCAAAACACTGTGAGGTACCACATCATCTACAATACCGTACTTTTTAGCTTGCTTAGCGCGTGCTGGAGACCCAGTAAGCATCATTTTCATCGCTTGCTGAATGCCAATTAGGCGAGGAAGGCGCTGAGTACCACCACTGCCTGGCAACAAGCCTAGCTGCACTTCCGGTAGACCTACCTGAGTGCTAGGTGAATCGGTACATACACGGTAGTGACACGCTAATGCTAGTTCTAAACCACCGCCTAACGCTGGGCCGTGAATAGCCGCAACAAAGGTAGCCTTCATGTTCTCAATTCTATCGAAAATGGCTTGGCCGCCAGCGGCAATCGTTGTGGCATCTTCCGCAGTTTTACACGCTGCTAGCATGGTGATATCGGCACCTGCTACGAATGAGCTTGGCTTGCCGCTTGTTAACACCACACCTTTGATGCTGCTGTCGCGTTCAATATCATCAAGCATGGCAGATATCTCATCGCCAAACTCAGCTTTAAGCGTATTCATGCTCTCGCCAGGTACGTCCATGCTAAGAATAGCAACGCCATTATCTTGCTTAGTTAACGTAAATGCGCCTGATGTTGGCTGAACTTCATTTGTCATTTCTTGTTCCTGACTCATATTATTCTGTCTCCACAATCATTGCGGCACCAAGACCACCCGCAGCACATGCAGTAAGAAGACCTGTACCACCGCCACGGCGATTTAGTTCGTTAAGCATTTGCGTGATCATACGTGTGCCGGTTGCGGCAAACGGGTGACCGTAGGCAATTGAACTACCCATTACGTTGAACTTGTCCATGTCAATTTCGCCCGTCGCTTTGTCGCGGCCTAGTTTCTCTTTAGCGAACTTGTCACTTGCGAACATTTTAACGTTCGCTAGGGTTTGGGCTGCGAACGCTTCGTGCATTTCAATTAGCGTTAAGTCATTTAGCGTCATGCCTGCGCGGTCTAGCGCAATAGGTGTCGCGTACGACGGCCCCATTAGCATGTCTTCCCACACGTCGATTGCCGAGAACGCGTAGCTCTTAATGTAACCAAGCGGCGTATAACCTAGCTCTTTCGCTCGGCTTTCTGTCATCATAAGCACTGCAGAGGCGCCATCGGTAAGCGGTGTAGCGTTTGCAGCTGTTACCGAGCCGTACTTTTTATCGAATACTGGGCGAAGTTTCGCGTAGCCTTCAAGCTTAGAATCGAAACGTACGTTGTTATCGCGCTCAAGCGCACCTTTATACGGTTCTGCGTAAGCGGTCATCACTTCGCTAGACAGCTTGCCTGCTTCCCAGCTTTCAGCGGCTAGGCTGTGCGAGCGGTGTGCGAGCTTGTCTTGTTCTTCACGAGATATTTGATGCGTTTTCGCCATTTGCTCTGCCGTTTGTCCCATCGACAAACCGGTTGAGTACTCTGCTACCGCAGGAGGAACAGGCGCTAGGTCTTTTAAGCTTAAACGCTTGAAGATGTTTAGCTTTTGGCCAAGGGTCTTGGTTTTCTGTAAATCAACCAGCGCACGCGCAAGATTCTTAGAAACCCCAATAGGTGATACCGACGTTGAATCAGCACCACCAGCAATGCCTACCTGTACCGTGCCTGCCATCATGCTTTCAGCGATGTTTACCGTTGACTGGAAGCTCGTCGCACATGCACGAGATACGCTGTAAGCGTCGGTATGAATATTCATGCCCGTGCCAAGCACGATTTCGCGCGCAATGTTTGGCGCTTCAGGCATTTGTACTACTTGACCGTAGACAACCTGGTCAACCCATTCTTTTTGAACACCATGGCGAACGAGAAGTTCGTTTACGACCATTTTACCTAGATCAACAGCCGGAACACCGTGGAAATATGTAGCCATTTTCGCAAACGGAGTACGCAACCCCGCGACAATGGCGATGCGATCACCCTCTCGGGTAGTAACTGATTGTTTTGTTGCCATAATGCACCTAAATTAATGACCGACTTTCGTTTGAGCTTATCGCCCGAAGTGGTCTGACCTGTAATAAACCCGATTTTTACAAACAATGAACAAAATAGCAAATAATGCAGGGTTAAGGGCAACATAAATGAAACTAAAGTTTGCCCTGTTTACAAATTTTGACCGTTTTATGCTATCGAAATTTAAAAAGCTTGCTTTACATCCAACCGCATATCGCATTTTTATTACTGTTTGACGACTTGAAGAAAGATAGAATGAACCTTATATGGAAATGAAAGTCTGTTTTGTGTCATTGTGACGGGCTAGAGCTATCTAAATTAATATGTAATTTACTTTTTAGCTAAGCGATCACTTTATAAGATATTTAATAAATCTATCGTTCAAATGACACTTCCTGATAACGAGAACTCAAACGGAAATTTTGCATTATGGCAGCAGCGCAATTTCAACAGTTACACGCTTATTTAGACCAACAGATTATTGGTCAGCATGCGTTAACCAAAAGCCTTCTAATCGCTCTTTTGGCCGACGGCCACCTTCTGGTAGAAGGTCCTCCAGGGCTTGCAAAAACACGCGCAATCAATGCACTTGCTAATGGTATTGACGGCGACTTTCATCGCGTACAATTTACCCCAGACCTTTTGCCTGCCGACTTAACCGGTACAGACATATACCGTCCCGAAACCGGTGAGTTTGTTTTTCAAAAAGGGCCACTTTTTCATAACTTAGTGCTAGCCGACGAAATCAACCGTGCCCCCGCAAAAGTGCAATCGGCCCTGCTTGAGGCCATGGCGGAACGTCAAATTACGGTAGGCAGTAAAACCTACCCTCTTCCTCCGCTATTTTTAGTAATGGCAACGCAAAACCCGCTAGAACAGGAAGGAACTTATCCACTACCTGAAGCACAGCTAGACCGATTCTTAATGCACGTGGACATCGATTATCCTGACGCCGAGACAGAATTAGAGATATTGCGTTTAACGCGAGGTGAAGCCCTCTCAGAACCGCCTGTTACGCCACCAACGCTAACTCAAGACGATATTTTTACGTCGCGTAAAGAAGCGTTGTCTTTGTATATGGCGCCTGAGTTAGAACAGTATTTAGTTCAATTGATTATGGCCACACGTCAGCCTGCAAATTTTGACGCGGAATTAGGCCAGTGGATAGCGATGGGAACAAGCCCTCGAGCAACCATCAGTCTAGATCGCTGTGCACGCGCTCACGCATGGCTTAGCGGCAGAGATTTTGTTGGACCTGATGATATTCAAGCTGTGGTTCACAACGTGCTTCGCCACCGAATTATTCTGTCATATCAAGCCGAGGCTGAAGGCGTAACGATTAACGACGTACTTGATAAGATTGTTGCAACTGTCGCAGTCCCTTAAGTTATGGTGAATGTACAAGCGCAGCTAGACAAGCTGCAAAGTAATGGCGTCTCGTTGTCTACAGCAGAATTATTACGCTACCAGCAGTTAGCTAAGTTGTTTAGTTTGGCGCCTAAACGTATGCCACAAGCTAAACTTGCTGGAAGTTATCTCACCAAGCACAAAGGCCGAGGCATGGAGTTTGATGAGGCCCGGCATTATCAGCCCGGTGATGATATTCGCGCTATTGATTGGCGCGTTACTGCGCGCACGGGTAAAACTCACACTAAAGTGTATCGGGAAGAGCGAGAGCGCCCGGTTTTTCTATTCTGTGACTACCTACCTTCAATGGCATTTGGCACGCAGCTGCTTACTAAAGCGGTGCAAGCCGCGCATGTATCTTCATTAATAAGCTGGTCTGCTGCCGCTCGTGGCGATAAAGTTGGCGCACTGGTATTTAATCAGCAACAGCACAAAGAAATTAAACCACTAACTCGCAAAAAGGCCGTGTTGCACGTGTGTCATGAACTTATGGCATTGCACGAACAGAGCGCGCAATCTGAGCCGGACAAAGACCAAGACGAACAAGCTTTTGCCGATGCGTGTGCTAGGGCAAGACGACTAGCAAGGCCGGGGAGCCTGGTTTATCTCGTGTCAGACTTTCAGCATTTAAGTACCCAAGCTATTCAACACTTGAGTCACTTAACACGACACTGTGAAGTAAGGGCTATCGTAATTAACGATCCAATAGAACACGCCTTGCCACAAACCAGTTCACTACAAACCGTCAGCGTTTCTGATGGCCGAAACCAACAACGCTGGGTGTTAGGCGACAATACCGAGCAACAGCAATATCAAAAATGGCGCAGTGAACACAACAGCGCAATTTATAGCGCCTTGCGCAAAAACAATATCGCTCGATTCAGTGTTTCAGCGGGCCTTCCTTTAGACGAACAGCTTCAAAGTATGCAACAAGAACAAAGGTTGGAGCTTAATTAATGCAAAGCAGTATTTTTTCAACCCATTTTTTATCAAACTTTCTATCTAGTTACACAAAATCAGCTGCTCAATCGATGCCGCCGGCAAATCAAATGCCAGTGCCCCCTCAGCAGCAAGACCCACTAGCTCAACTGCGCGATATACACGTACCTACAGAGGTCAACATTTGGCCATTAGATTGGGGTTGGTGGGTCGCTATCGCAGTAGTCTTAATTACTCTATTTTACCTATATAAAGTTATCACTGCTCACATACGTCACAACAAGGCGCGCAAGCAAGCTTTAGCCTTACTTGAAACAATTTCGGCACAACAAAGCAATTGGCCCGTGGCGTTAAACTCAATTCTAAAACGCACGGCTATGAGCTATTACCCAACTCAGCAAGTAGCTGGGTTATACGGTAAACAGTGGCAAGCGTTCTTAACCTCTGCATTGAAAAGTAGTGATAGAAAACTTGAAAGTGATTTAGGTTTGTTAGTAAGCAATGTTTATCAAGCCACCCCCAACCCTAGTGATTTTGAAACCTGCAAAGGGGCAGTAAAAAACTGGCTTTCAAAAGCCAAACTGCCAAAAAACAAGGGGGCTTACGGCGGTGTGAATGATGGCGGTCTAAACGATGGTAGCGCTCATGATAAGCAAACCAAGGAGCCGCATCATGCTTAATTTTGCTTGGTGGTGGGTCTTTTTTGTACTCCCCTTGCCTATTATCGTACGCCTGCTTTCTAAAAAAGCACAAGACATGCCTATGGCTGCATTGCGGGTTCCTAATTTGCGACCTGGCGATGTGTCAGAGCAAACCCAGTTGAAACAAACCAAAATACCGCTGTTGGTAAGTAGCTTGATATGGCTGCTGCTAGTGACGGCTGCCGCGCGCCCTCAATGGTTAGGAGAGCCTGTTAGCATACCAAACGAAGGTCGAGAAATGATGTTAGCGGTAGACTTATCGGGTAGTATGAAGATAGATGATATGCAGCTAAATGGCCGACAAGTTAACCGTTTAACCATGACTAAGTCGGTGGTTTATGACTTTATTCAGCGTCGCGTTGGCGACAGAATTGGCCTTATCTTATTTGCCGATACCGCGTACGTTCAAGCGCCGCTTACCTATGACAGAGATACTGTTTCTACACTTCTGAGTGAAGCTGTCATTGGGTTGGTTGGCGAACAGACGGCTATTGGCGATGCGATAGGTTTAGCGGTGAAGCGCTTTGACGAACGGGAAGAGTCTAATAACGTTTTAATTCTTCTTACCGATGGGCAAAATACTGCAGGGAATATTACACCCGAGCAGGCGAAAGAGTTGGCAATTAGTAAGGGTGTGAAGGTTTACACTATTGGTGTGGGCGCAGATAAAATGCTTATCCAAAGCTTTTTCGGCAGCCGACAAATAAACCCGTCGCAAGAACTTGATGAAGGCATGTTAACCGACATTGCAACTAGCACTGGCGGCCAATATTTTAGGGCTCGAAATGCCCAGGAACTTCAAGCTATTTATCAACAACTTGACGCGCTTGAGCCTATTGAAGGTGAAACGCGTAAGATGCGTCCATTGAGCGCACTGTTTTACTATCCCCTTGGCGCGGCAATATTACTGTCAGCACTATGGGCATTTTTGACGGTTCTTTTATCAACATTTCGTTGGTTCGCACAAAGACGAATTAACTCGTCCCAGCCACACCCGAACTCAGCTGATTCAATACAAGCAGCGCAAACAAACAGGGAGACGAAGTAATGGAATTCGACTTCTTAGACCAATTTCATTTTTTACGCCCCGAATGGTTTATCGCACTCGTTCCCCTGATGCTGCTCGTGCTTTTAATTAGAAAAACCACGGCTAAGCAATCTGGCTGGCAATCTGTGATCCCTTCTCACCTATATCAATACATGGTGATTGGAAAAAACGAAATGGGCGCAAAACCTCCAATGTGGATGCTTGCTCTTGTGTGGATTATAAGTGTGATAGCACTCGCTGGCCCAACATGGGAGCGCCTGCCGCAGCCGGTTTACCAGTTGAAAATGGGACACGTTATAGTCATAGATATGTCGCTTTCAATGCGCGCTACCGATATGACGCCAGACAGGCTAACTCGCGCTAAATATAAAGCGATAGACCTAGTCAACGCTATTGGTGAAGGTGAAATGGGCTTGGTTGCTTACGCTGGCGATGCGTTTGTCATTAGCCCCTTAACCCAAGACGCAGGAAATATCACAACCCTAATCCCTAGCCTGTCACCGGAAATTATGCCCGTTCCGGGCAGCGACCCTCTCCTAGGTATAGAGAGTGCGTCAGAGCTTCTCACGAATGCCGGATATAACTCAGGCATGATCTACTGGATTACTGACGGAATAGAGTTAGAACAACAACAAGAGCTTCAAGAGTATGTGGCTTCTATTCCTTTTACAGTAAATGCACTTACCATTGGGACATCTGAAGGCGCGCCTATCCGCCAGCAAAGCGGCGAGCTATTAAAAGACTTCACCGGCAGCATCGTTATACCCAAGTTAAACGAAGGCGCAGTGAAAGACGTGGTTAAAACGAGCGGCGGACGCTTTGAATCCTTTACATCAAACGACACCGACATTGATGCCCTCGCCTCGGTATCTCTGCTTGATAAAAGCGACAGCGAAGAGAACGAAGAAGAGAGTAATTTGCAAGGAGACCAGTGGAAAGAAGTTGGCCCTTACTTGCTGCTTATACTTCTACCGTTTGCCGCCTTTGCATTCAAACGCGGGTTAGTTTTCATCGTGTTAGTGGGTTTACTTAGCCCCTCTATGATTAAAAACGCCCATGCTCTGCAACGTGACCAAGCCTCAGAAATTGCTGGCACATCACAAGGCATAGGCATGTCACAAGGCATAGGCATGTCACAAGGCATAGGCGCACCAGAAGATTCTCTAGAGATGGCAAATCAACCTGATTCACTCTCATGGTGGCAAACGCCATTTATGAATGACAACCAAGAAGCATTAAACAGCTATCAAAGAGGCAAGTACAAAGACGCCGTTAATCAGTTTAATGACGACACTTGGAAAGCATCATCACTTTATAAATCAGGTGACTACGAAGGTGCATTAAATGCCTTCAAAAACATTCCTGGTCCCGAGAGTCTTTACAATCAAGGCAATGCACTGGCAAAACTCGGTAAGCTTGAAGACGCTATTAAGAAATATGATCAGGCGTTAAGCGAAGCCCCCGATTTCGACGATGCAAGAACCAACAAAAAGATTGTCGAGGATTTGCTGAAACAGCAGCAACAGCAGAATCAGGAGCAAAACCAGAACGAAAATGGCGATGATGGCGAACAGAGTGACTCGCAGGATAATGGCCAAGATAGCCCTGATAACTCTGATAGCCCCAATAGCAAACAGCAATCAGGGGACCAGAACAATCAGGAAGGTTCAAACGAGCAGAATGGTCAGCAAGACGATAATGAGGGTCAACAGTCTGACCAAAGCCAAGCTAACGATGAACAGCAAAGTGGCGGAGATAACTCACAACAGCCTGATGATTCCGAGATGAACAGTCAGAACGAGTCATCAGACTCTCAGCAGCAAAATGCAGAACAAGAGCAGTCTGACCAAGGTGATGGTGCACAGCAAGACAGCGCGCAAGCACAAAAAGACGAACAACAAGCAGAGCAGGAAGCACAGGCAATGCAAGGTCAAGAAACCGAGCTTACCGACGCAGAAAAAGAAGAGCTGCAGCGAATGGAGAGTTTAATGCGCCGCGTGCCAGACGACCCTGCATTCCTACTAAAACGAAAAATGCAATTAGAAGCACAAAAACGTCAGCGTCAACGTATGCCTTCAAACCGGAGTGATTGGTAGATGAGAGCCTTATTACAGTCTACACGTATAGTTTTTTTATTAACCCTACTCTTAAGTACGGCGGCTTATGCCGATGTAAATTCGCTGGAAGCCACCATTGATAGAAACCCTGTCATGTTGGATGAAGCCATTCGCTTAACGGTTACCGCAGACGGCAGCGCGGACAGAGATGCATTCGACAGCTCTCCTCTGCTTAAAGACTTTGTGGTAGGAAGAACATCCGTAAGTAGCCAAACCTCAATCGTCAATTTTGACACCAAGCGTACCACCGTTTGGACGACTACGTTATTTCCTCGTAAGGAAGGCACGTTCACCATTCCTTCATTAACCATTGAAGGTAAATCAACCAAGCCTATTCAAGTCAAAGTAATACCAGTACAAGAACAAAGTAATGTCGCCCGAGACTATTTTGTTACCACTGACATCGACGTGAAAGAGGCCTATTTAAATCAGCAGCTGCTTTACACGGTTAAGCTGTTTCTTTCTAGCAATATTGAGCGCGGCAGCCTACAAGCGCCAGAAATGCAAAATGCGGAAATCACCCAGCTGGGAGAAGATAAACAGTATACAGATATCGTAAACGGTAGAAGGTATCAGATTATAGAGCGTCAATTTGCTGTTGTGCCTCAAGCATCCGGTGAATTCACGCTAAGAGGCCCTATCTTCACAGGCGAAGTTATGGCAGCTAATACTAACCAACGTTTTGGCTTCTTTAACCGTACCCAGCAAATCAATCGCGTTGGGCCCGACATTACGGTGAACATTAAGCCCATTCCTCAGGGTATAGATTACCCTTGGTTGCCTTCTGAAATGGTGCGAGTGGATGAAGAATGGCCGCAAGGTGATAGCTTTGTAGCAGGTGAGCCAGTGACGCGTATTATTACGCTAACCGCATTGGGCGTAGTAGAAGAGCAGCTTCCTGATATTCCTGAGTTTTATCCGCCAAACTTTAAGCTGTACCCGGATCAATCAAACACAACGACAGTTGAAAAAGATCAAAGCTTAATTTCACAGCGCCAAACGTCGCTGGCGATAATACCTACGCAGCCGGGTAACTTTGTCTTACCTGAAATTACTATCCCTTGGTTTAATACGCTTACTCAGCAAACTGAGTATGCCACTATTCCCGCTCGCTCAATTACGGTAGCGCCAGCGTCTGGCGCAAATAATGTCAATACTCCTAATATTCCAAATACCCCATCAACCACTAGTACAGGCACTGGAGATATTCAAAACGATATACCGTCAACAGCAACACAGCCTAACGCTAGTGCTAGCAATGAGGATAAACCATTAGACAGCGCTTCAGGTGAAGTCAATACTGACGAAAATACCCAGCTTAATTGGATGGTAACTGGTGCACTACTTGTACTGTTCGTCATAGCGCTTACAGGATGGTTAGTTACCTACAGAAAGCTTAAAAAGGCTCAGTTTATGGGACCTGGGATCACTAACAAAACCGGTTCTGCACAGCGCCTCCACTCTTATGCTCAGTGGGATGAAAAAGCACAGTTTCAAAACCTAATGTCAGTAATAAAGGCAAAGGACACACGTTTACTTACGCCTGCTCTTAAGCAGTGGATAAACGCGTTAACTTCGGGTAACGCGCAACTTTCGCAGTTTGAAAGAATCAACGCTAGTGTTAATGAGCTCTATGCACTGCGCTTTTCAGCCAATAAAGCTGACGCTAACACCCAATCTAAACAGGTCATGAAAGCTTTAGATAAACTTTCACATGAAGCTAAGCTTGCCCGCAGCGAATGGAAGCAAAAAAGTGAAGGGAACAATAACACGCTATCTGCCTTATATCCTGCTTCATAAAACGCATTTCATTTGCCAATACACTAGAATTTGCGTAATGAAAGCCCTTGCAACTAGCTAAATCTCAGTGACAAGGGCTTCGTAACAGAAATGTTTGCGTTTGAGAAACAGACGAGCCTTTGAGCCTTATTGTCCTCTTTAAGGCTTATTAATCTTTGAAGCTTTAGCTTATAAAAATAATCAATTAAACGCGACGGGGAATATAATGAAGAAAACACTAGTAAAGCTAACGCCAATTGCGTTGGCCATTACCACGCTTACGGCTTGCTCTCCTGCAAGTGAAACCGCTAAAACAGCGCCAGAACCTATTAAAACAGAACAGCCAGCCGGGCAGTCTGAATCAGAGCGCCTTAATGCGTTCTTCGAACGTACTTTTGAAGAAGATCTTAAGCGTTCGCCATTATTTCAAAGTTACTTGGGTAAAAAATGGGACTATGACAAATGGGATGACATCAGTGACGAAGAAGCTGATGCTCGCATTGCTATCGCCAAAAACCGACTAGAAAAGCTTAATAGTTTTGACACCAGTCAGTTAAGTGAACAGGAACAGCTAAGCTTGCGCCTGTACAAACTAGGTATTGAGCGCGATTTAGCTAACGACGAATTTCGACATCACCGTTACATTGTACATCAGTTCCGCGCCGCACATACACAGGTGCCTAGCTTCCTTATCAACATTCACAGCGTAAAGAGTAAAGAGGACGCTAAGGCCTACATTGGACGACTAGACAATGTACGTACGTACTTTGATCAAGTTATCGAACAAATGAAAGTTCGCGAAAAAGCCGGCGTATTCCCCCCTGCATGGGCCTACGATCAAATGATTGATGCGTCAAAAAACGTGATTACCGGCGCACCGTTTGATTCTAGCGAAATACCTTCAACTATCTGGGAAGATTTTCAAAATAAAGTAAATAGCCTGGATATTACAGAGGCGGAAAAAACGACGTTATTAGGTGAAGCGAAAGCCGCTTTGGTAACGTCAGTCATGCCGTCATACGAGAAGTTTATCGAAGAACTCGCTCATCAAAGGGAAATCACGCCTGAAGGCGATGGTGTGTGGCGCTTACCCAATGGTGATCAATGGTATCAGAATCGTCTAAACTGGTTTACCACTACAGACCTTACCGCTGAAGAAGTCCATCAAATTGGCTTAGACAATGTAGAGCGCATACACGATGCAATGCGCGACATTATGAAACAAGTGAAATTTGAAGGCACCCTTCAAGAGTTTTTCGTTTTCATGCGTGAAGACGAGCAATTCTATCTACCTTCAACAGATGAAGGTAGACAGCAATACCTTGATATGGCGAAAACAGCCATAGACGACATACGAGAGGCGATTCCTGAATACTTTGGCATTCTTCCAGAAGCGCCAATGATTGTTAAACGTGTTGAAGCGTTCCGCGAACAGTCTGCGGGCAAGGCGTTTTATCAAAGCCCGGCGCAAGATGGCAGCCGCCCAGGTATTTATTACGCAAACCTTTATGACATGAAAGCAATGCCTACTTATCAGTTAGAGGCGCTGGCGTATCACGAAGGCATCCCAGGTCACCACATGCAGCGCGCTATTGCACAAGAGCTAGAAGGTGTACCTCAATTCCAGAAATTCTTGAGCTTTACCGCATACACAGAAGGTTGGGGCCTATATACCGAAGAACTTGCAAAAGATATGGGCTTTTATAAAGACCCTTATTCTGATTTCGGTCGTCTAGCCATGGAGCTTTGGCGCGCTTGCAGACTTGTGGTTGATACGGGTATTCATGCGAAAAAATGGACGCGTGAAGAAGCCGTAGATTACCTTGTTGAAAATACGCCAAACCCTGAATACGACGCGCAAAAAGCCATTGAGCGCTACATTGCTATGCCAGGTCAGGCTACGGCCTATATGATTGGTAAACTTAAAATTATGGAACTTAGAGAGCATGCCCAAGCTGAACTTGGTGACAAGTTTGATTGGAAAGGCTTCCATGACGAGGTGTTGAAGTACGGTCCAGTCCCACTTTCTATTTTAGAAGAAAACATTAATGCTTGGATTACTTCCCAAAAACGTGCCTAGCTTTTCGAACTAGGTGCTCTGATCACTGGAAATAAAATGAAAACGCGCCTTTCGGCTAACGAAATGGCGCGTTTTTTATGCCATAGTGAGAAAAAATTAAGTTTTTGGATTTTTTTATGTTTGGGCGAAATAAATCTGATAATGCTCAGGTCTTATCGGGTATGAAAGCAAAACACCAAAGATATGAAGCATTAGTAAAGGCATTTCACGCCGACATCTACCGCTATGCATTTTGGCTTATCAAAGACCAGAGCATTGCTGAAGATGTTGTTCAGGAAACCTTTTTACGTGCTTGGCGCTCATTAGACGCCCTAAATGATGAAAAAGCAGCAAAGTCATGGTTAATTACCATCCTTCGCCGCGAAAACGCCCGTCGGTTTGAACGCAAACAGTTCGACACAGTAGATATTGATGATTGCCATATTCAAGATGACACACAGCATGCTGATGGGGACTTGAAAGATAGAGAGCTTCAGCGACTATTAGGTGGATTGAGTGTGGAGTATCGTGAACCCTTAATACTCCAGTTGATTTTCGGTTTTAGTGGCGAAGAGATCGCCAACCAGTTAGGGCTTAACAAAAACACGGTAATGACTCGCCTTTTCAGAGCGAGGAATCAGCTAAAAGAGGCATTAGAGAAGCAAAATGAACAGAGAGGTCGTGTAAATGGATGAGTTAGAATTTAGGCGTCGTATCTACGCCGATCCAGAAACGACTGACAGTGATGTTGTAGAAGCGGCAAAAGCGGATGAAAGTAAACGCAGTTTCTGGAATGAACAAAAGCAGTTAGATAAGCAATTAAAGCAAGCATTGAAAGTCGATGTACCAGAGGATCTCGCAAGCAAGCTAATATGGCAGCAGTCTGCAGACGAATTCACCCGTTATAAACGCAGAAGTCGCTGGTATTTAGCCATGGCTGCATCGGTTGCTTTCACTGTAGGTATCGGACTTACCATGTGGTACCACCAACCGCTTAGTATTGGCGGACAAGCACTTGCCCATATGCAGTACGCAGAAATGGAACACGCTCATTCGTTGCTTCCTGTTGATTTGAATATGGTTAACGCAAAGCTAGCAAGCTTTGGTGGCAGCTTTAGCGAAATGCTCGACGGTGTAGAGGTCGCAAACTATTGTCATTTGAGCACAGTTAGAAGCCTTCATCTGATTGTGAATACGCCGCAAGGCAAGATGTCGGTATTCGTAGTACCTGAACGTGGAGATGTCTCAGTTCCAAGCGAGTTTGCCGATGGTCAGTACCATGGAGAGAGCATTAAAATGAAGCATGCCAATGTAATGATTGTTGGCGATAAAGATGCTGATTTAAGCGATATGAAAAAGGCGGTGTCAGAAAGGATTCAATTCTCTGCTTAACACACGTTAAGTAACTGTAAAGTGTTCCAAAAAAGTGCGTATCTTTAGCACTTCCCTTCGTCGGCCCCTATGGGCCGATTTTTTTTGCCCAAAATTAAGATGAAACCCTGTTCAATAAAACTTATACTCCGACTTAAAGGTTAAAACGTCCGTTTTAATTTCAGTTAATCACTTCATTCACTTACCCGCAGTAAAGAGGTCTCCATCACAATGAGCGCTTGGTTTCGTTTTACAAGTATGATGATTTGCACACTTTTTATCGCGTGTATCAGTCCCTCTACTAACGCCTTTCAAGATAAATATCCGACCAACATTAGGCAAAAAAAGTTAAATTCATATAGCCACCTTGCCGCCGTAACAATTTATCATTGGAACAGAAGCTCGGAAATAGATAACAAGCAGATTTCAACTATGATTGAGAATCTGAACATACAAGACGATATCAGTAGCGAAGGGATAATTTTTAGACACATATTGGCTACAGCCACGGCAAACGAAACTCTCGAACCACGAGTACCAATTTTTGTAAAATCCCCCCTATTGGATTCTCACTGGCAAGAGTTAAAGGCGCTCAACCCTGAGTTATTCTCAGCTGCGAAAGCGTATTACATATATGCTAGAGCCGTTAATGACTTTGACGGTTCACCACTGCGCATAAATTCAACTGTTCCAGCACTAAGAAGATTGAAGTTAGAAGCGCTAGATACAGGAAACCGAGTCGCTACAGCTATAGCTAGTATTTGGCTTTCAATGGAACTCACTCTAGCAAGCCCAATACAGGCAATTAATGAAATTGAATATTCATTGCTCTATTTACCAACGCGTTCATCAACGCTTTCATTGGAGAACGCGCTTGACCGGGCTACTGCTCATCAATGGCTTAGAGCAGCGTACGTAGAGTTATCGGTGCCTAGCAGGGCGTATTTTCACGCTATGAGTATCATTGAAGAAAGTAACAAAAACGATAAAGCCTTAACGCTAGCTTACTTCGCTGCTATAGACGCGCTGATGTTTCAGTCCGAATACTCAAGAGCATTAGAGCTCGCGAACAAAGCGCTGATTACCGCTCAAAACCGGAATTCAGAACATGAAAAATTCATAATTCTATTTCAAAAACTGAAGGTCTTGCTTCAAGGCTTTCGAGGATCGCAAGAGAGTGAAATAAATTCGACATTAGATCAATTGAATTCAATAGATATTGACGTAATTGAATCTAAATCCAAAGAGCTCTCCTACCTATTTCAATCCTATGTAGCAGCATTGCAAAATAGACAGAGTGTTTTAGAAACCGCCATTAGCAATTATAAGCGATCGTTAAACGACTCTTTACAATCGTCCGAATTCAAATTAGAGCGAAAGATACGGGGAGAACTTGAACTTTCCAGACTTTACGATTTTATTGGTGACTACGAAAAAGCATATGAGCATTCGAAAACCTACAATAGGCTTCTTGTTGAAAAAAACACTGAGCAATTCAAGTTATCAAATTCTTCGTTTACCGACGGCATTGCGAAAGATATCGAGTTAGCGCGATATCGACAAAAAGAACTCACTGTGCTCAGAAGTGAAAAAGATGGCCTTTCTACCGACAAAGAAGCAATGAAAACCACCATTTTTGCGTTGATTATCACAATTCTCATCATTCTTGCACTATGGCTATGGATTTCAAAACGACAGAGCGACTTGCTAGCTGAGCGTGACTCACTTACCGGCGCTCTCACGCGACGAGCTATGCTAAACAGTTTGAAAAAAGCACTGAAAGGCAATAAAGCGTCCTGTATTGCTCTACTTGATGTCGACAACTTTAAAAAGATTAATGACAAATACGGCCACGTTGTCGGTGATGAAGTGTTGACTACCTTTACGCAGATTATCAAAAACCGAATTCGTAAGTCAGACAAGCTCTGCCGATATGGCGGCGAAGAGTTTTTGATTTACTTTTCCGACTCCGACCAAAGGTCTGCTAAGCGAATTCTGGACGAGCTGAATTTCGCGCTTTCTCGCCAGAAACACTGGAGCAATACAAAAGAAATGTTTTCCGTGAGTTTTTCTTCGGGTCTGTTAGACGTCAACGGAGAAACCAACCTAGACACCATTATCAAGATGTGCGATGAGCTTCTCTACAAAGCCAAAAGAGAAGGTCGAGCGCGCGTTGCATCTTTTCCAATTTAATCTTTCGCCAAACTTTATTTACGAATTACCGTATAGAAAACATGCAAGGTCGCTGACTGACATAGAGACTCTATGTCATAGGTGTTAGCATGAAAGAAAAAACATAGGGAATTTATATGGCTACTGGCACGATAATCTCGTTGGGTTTGTATTTTGTTGTAATGTTAGGGATAGGCCTTTTCGCTTATCGGCAGACAGACACCAACGTAGAAGGCTATATGCTTGGCGGCCGCCAACTAGGCCCCGCGGTAACCGCGCTTTCAGCAGGTGCATCGGATATGAGCGGATGGATGCTCATGGGCTTACCCGGTGCAATGTATGTATCAGGCTTATCTGCTGGCTGGATTGCCGTTGGTTTGACACTCGGTGCTCTGGCAAATTATATGTTAGTTGCTCCACGCCTTCGCGTTTACACTGAAGTAGCCAACAACTCCATTACCCTCCCCGACTATTTTGAAAATCGCTTCGCTGACAACACGCGTTTATTGCGCGTTATAGCCTCTGTGGTTATCGTTGTCTTCTTTACGCTTTACACCTCTTCTGGTGTGGTAGCTGGCGGAAAGCTCTTTGAGACATCATTTGGATTAACTTATGAGACCGGCTTATACGTCACCGCGGGTGTCGTCGTAGCTTATACCCTCGTAGGCGGTTTCATGGCAGTAAGCATGACCGACTTCGTTCAGGGGTGCATCATGTTTGTATCTCTCATTATGGTACCTGCCGTTGTTATTAGCGAGTTGGGTGGAATCGGCGCGTCAATTGACGCCTTAGATACCATTAATCCGGCGCTTTTCGATGCATTTATGGATGCGTCTACCAATGAAGCACTAAGCGTAATAGGCATTGTATCACTGATGTCATGGGGCCTAGGTTATTTTGGTCAGCCTCATATCATTGTGCGTTTTATGGCGATACGTTCTGTTAAAGATATACCAACTGCGCGCAATATCGGTATGAGTTGGATGATTGTGTCGATTATTGGTGCGTTAATGACGGGGCTTTTCGGCCTTGCCTATGTAACAGGTAACGGAAACGAAATCGATCCAGAAACCGTCTTCATCTACTTATCTCAAATTCTATTCCACCCGCTCATCGGTGGCTTCCTGCTCGCTGCGATTTTAGCGGCGATCATGAGTACTATTTCTTCTCAGCTGTTGGTAACCTCAAGTTCACTAACCAGTGACTTTTATCAAGCCTTCCTAAGACGTGATGCGTCAGATGGCGAGCTCGTTATTGCTGGTCGAGTCAGCGTAGTAGTTGTCGCGCTTGTAGCAATCTATCTAGCTTATGATAGAGACAGCACCATTTTAACGCTTGTAAGTAATGCTTGGGCTGGCTTTGGTGCAGCCTTCGGACCGCTTGTACTATTTAGCCTGTTTAAGCGTGAAATGACTCGCCGTGCTGCATTAGGTGGTATGATCGTTGGTGCAGTGACGGTGTTACTGTGGATTTATCTTCCTATTGAAATCGGCGGCCAAAAGCTTGGTGACTGGATGTACGAAATTGTCCCTGGGTTTATTTTATCTAGCTTAACCATCATGATTTTAAGTAAATCTGGCTCGCCAAGAGAAGGTGTGGTCGATACGTTCGACGCTTTCCAGACCAAATTGAGTGAAAGGTAAGCGAACGATACGAAATAAGTCATTCGCAACGAAAGTGAATAACAAGCCCTGTTTATATTACTAAACAGGGCTTTTTTCTTTTTATAGGCCTTGAAAAAAGTGGCTTATGCTTCAATTGCATGACAGTTTTATTTAATGGAATAAGATAGCTATTTTAAATAGCAAAATCGCATACTACTTTTGAAATTAAATATGTTATCGTTCTATGCAGAAAAATAACCCATATATAACTTTTTTGTATATAACATAAAATTCGGACTTCAAAATGACTACTAGTATCCCGTCTGTAACGCATTTGAAACAACTCGAAGCCGAGAGTATCCAGATTTTCCGTGAGGTTGCTGCTGAGTTTGAAAACCCAGTTATGCTTTACTCTGTAGGAAAAGACTCTTCTGTACTGCTTCACCTTGCCCGTAAAGCGTTCGCGCCCGGCAAAATTCCTTTCCCACTATTACACGTAGATACCACGTGGAAGTTTGGTGAAATGATTAAGTTCCGTGACGAACAAGCTAAGAAGCACGGTTTTGATTTGCTTGTTCACATCAATGAAGAAGGTGTTGAAGCTGGCGTTGGCCCATTTAGCCACGGTTCAGCAAAACATACTGACATCATGAAAACCCAAGCACTTAAGCAAGCACTGAACAAATATAAGTTCGATGCTGCATTTGGTGGCGCTCGACGCGACGAGGAAAAATCACGTGCCAAAGAACGTGTTTACTCATTCCGCGACAGCAACCACCGCTGGGACCCAAAAAACCAGCGTCCAGAGCTTTGGAATATTTATAACTCTCAGGTTAATAAAGGCGAAAGCATTCGTGTATTCCCAATGTCTAACTGGACTGAGCTAGATATCTGGCAATACATCTACCTAGAAAACATCGATATTCCGCAACTTTACCTTTCTAAGCCTCGCCCTGTCGTTGAGCGCGACGGCGTTCTTATTATGGTTGACGACGACCGTATGCCGCTAGAAGAAGGTGAAGTACCAGAGATGCGCTCTGTGCGTTTCCGTACTCTTGGCTGTTACCCACTTACCGGTGCGGTAGAATCAGAAGCAGCTACCCTACCTGAAGTTATCCAAGAAATGCTGCTTACCAAGACGTCTGAACGTCAGGGCCGAGTTATCGACCATGACAGCGCAGGCTCTATGGAGAAGAAGAAAATGGAAGGGTACTTCTAATGGCCACCGACAACGTTGTTTGGCATAAACACGAAGTAAACAAGACCACCCGCTCTGAAAAGCTTGGTCAAACGCCTCGTGTATTCTGGCTAACGGGTTTAAGCGGCTCTGGTAAATCGACATTAGCCAACCTGCTTGAGAAAAAGCTTCACGAGCAGAACAAGCACACCTATCTGCTTGACGGCGACAACGTGCGCCACGGTCTGTGTGGCGATTTAGGTTTCAGCGATAAAGATCGCGTTGAAAACATTCGCCGCATTAGCGAAGTCGCAAAACTTTTTGTCGATGCCGGTACCATTGTGCTTACCGCTTTTATCTCGCCTTTCAAAGCCGACCGCGATTATTGCCGCAGCTTAATGGAAGACGGAGAGTTTGTAGAAGTGTTTGTCGATACACCTCTTGAAGTGTGTGAAAAACGCGACCCGAAAGGGCTATACAAGAAAGCGCGTAGCGGTGAAATTAAGGACTTCACAGGTATTGATTCAGCCTATGAAGCACCTGAAGCGCCAGAAGTACACTTAACCTATCAGGATGAACCAGCAGAGCAAACCGCTGAGCGATTGTATGCTTTGCTTCAAGAAAAGGGATTGGTGTAATGACACAGCCTTTAAATAGTCTTGCACAGAAAGTGCTAGCTATCGCCAAAGAAGCCGGCGATAAGATAATGGCCATTTACGAGAAAGACTTCGCCATTTATGAAAAGCAGGATACCAGCCCGCTAACAGAAGCTGACCTTGCCGCACATAACGTAATCGTTGACGCCCTTGAAGCTGAATCTAACCTACCGATTCTTTCTGAAGAGTCAGCAGATATTTCATGGGAAGAGCGCAAAACGTGGTCGTCATACTGGCTGGTAGACCCGCTAGACGGCACTAAAGAGTTTATTAAGAAAAACGGTGAGTTTACGGTAAATATTGCACTTATCGAAAACGGTAAACCGACCATGGGTGTGGTTTACGCGCCAGCACTAAACAAAAGCTATGTAGGTATTGTTGGTGAAGGTGCGTGGACTGAAGTAAATGGCGAATTTTCCGCTATTTCTGCGCGCAAGCACGATGGTGCCGAAGTGTGGAAAGTGGTAGGTAGTCGTTCTCACCAAAGCCCAGAAATTCAGAATTTATTGGCACAGCTTAAAGGTGAAACCGAGCTTGTGGCGATGGGTAGCTCACTGAAGCTTTGCTTGGTGGCTGAGGGCGAAGCACATCTTTACCCTCGATTAGGCCCAACATCTGAATGGGATACAGGTGCAGCGCACGCAGTTGCACTAGCAGCAGGCGCAAACGTAACCGTACTTGACCCTGAAAACCCATTAGATGACAACGCTGACGCTCTTACGTACAACCAAAAAGAGTCTGTGTTAAACCCCTTTTTCCTTGTGAGCGCATAACATGAACAATGAAAACGAATTACTAAGACAGGATATTCTGTCTTACCTAGAACAACACGAAAAGAAAGACATGCTACGTTTCCTTACCTGCGGTAGCGTAGACGACGGTAAAAGTACCCTAATTGGTCGCTTACTTCACGATTCTAAAATGATTTATGAAGACCAACTTGCAGCTATCACTAAAGACAGCAAAAAAGTGGGCACTACCGGCGAGAAAGTTGACCTTGCTCTTCTTGTAGACGGTCTTCAGTCTGAGCGTGAGCAAGGGATTACTATCGACGTAGCATACCGCTACTTTTCTACTGACAAGCGTAAGTTTATTATCGCAGATACTCCGGGGCACGAGCAGTACACCCGTAACATGGTAACCGGTGCGTCAACGTGCGACCTTGCTATTATTCTTGTTGATGCTCGCGGCGGCGTTAAGGTACAAACGAAACGTCACTCGTTCCTGGTTTCTCTTCTAGGTATAAAACACGTTATTGTTGCTATCAACAAAATGGACTTGATGGACTATTCAGAAGAAGTGTACAAGCAAATTCAGGAAGACTACCTGAAGTTTGCTGAGCAGCTTGATATTCCTGACATTCAGTTCGTACCTATTTCAGCACTTGAAGGCGACAACGTAGTAGGCAAGAGCGAAAAGACACCATGGTTTGACGGCACGCCACTTATGGAAATGTTGGAAAACATTGAAATTGGTGAAGACGATAACTTAGAAGATTTTCGCTTCCCTGTACAATACGTTAACCGCCCTAACTTAGATTTCCGCGGCTTTGCGGGTACCGTGGTATCTGGCCAAGTTGCACCTGGTGATGAAGTAACGGCACTTCCTTCTGGTAAGAAATCAAAGGTGAAGCAAGTCGTTACGTTTGAAGGCGACCAAGAGCGCGCTTATGTACCTCAAGCAGTAACGTTAACGCTAGAAGATGAAATTGACATCTCTCGTGGCGATATGATTGTAAAATCAGACAACTTGCCACTGCTTAACACGCAATTTAAAACTCACCTTGTGTGGATGTCTGAAGAGCCGCTAATGCCAAACAAGCAATACTTGTTTAAGTTCGCGACTAAATCAACGCCAGGGGTAGTTGCTCATATCGATAATCAAATTGATGTGAACACGTTGGAAGAAACGGATGCCATGCACTTAAATCTTAACGAGATTGGTGTAGTAGATGTTAAGTTTACTCAACCTGTTGCCTGCGACCCGTATAAGCGCAACCGCCCTACCGGTTCATTCATCGTCATAGATCGCTTGACCAACGGCACTGTTGGTGCAGGTATGATCATTGACGAAATTGCGGGTGACGCACAGCATACATCACCAAACTTCTCTGAGTTCGAGCTTGAATTCAATGCACTAGTACGCAAGCACTTCCCGCATTGGAACTCTGTGGATATCAGTAAACTTTAAGCAGGACTGGAGCAATATGGATGTGACCCAGTTCATCGTACTGGCAGTATTTGCCGGTACGATATGCGCGCTGATCTTTACCAATCAGCGCCCTTCCACTGTGTTTTCTGGTGCAGTGTTAGCTTTACTGGTTACCCAGCAGTTATCTCTTGATGACATCTTGCTAAATTTAACAAACAAGGGGCTTATTACCCTTGTTTTGTTGCTTTTGGTAAGCAGTGCAATTGATAAAACAGCGCTAATAAAACGCCTAGGTAGGAAACTAGTAAGTGCTAACTTTACTCAATCCTATTGGCGCTTGTTTTCACTGACCTTTTTATCGTCTGCGCTTTTGAACAATACTGCTATTGTGGCAAGCCTTATTGGTCCAATTAAGCAAAACCAATATCATCCTGCCTCTCGATTACTGATCCCGCTCTCGTACGCAGCTATTTTAGGCGGTACGGTCACCTTAATCGGTACGTCTACCAACCTGATCGTAGACAGCTTTTTGCAAGAGCACGGGCATCCAGGCTTTAACTTTTTTGACTTCACACTTTATGGCACCGTAGCGGGTTTAAGCTGTGGTCTACTCATGTTTTTATTACTGCCTTTGCTACCTCATATTGGCAATAAGAGTAATAACTATCACGAGTATATGGTTGAAGCCGAAGTGGAGTCTGGTTCAGAACTCATAGGCAAAACCGTAGAACAAAACCATTTACGTAACTTACCAGAACTCTTTTTGGTAGAAGTGGTGCGCAATGGCAACCTGATATCTCCTGTTGGGCCTGACCTGGTCATTCTGGAAAACGACAAACTGATCTTCTCTGGCAACGTTCAAAAGCTTGATAATCTTAGCCACATAAAGGGGCTAAGCATGTTTGCTGAGACCGATGGGGTATTGCGTGAGAGCTTAACCGAGGTAGTTGTTGCCAATCGCGCTCAAGTTATTGGGCAAACCATTAAAAAACTTGGCTTTAGAGCCCTGTTTGATGCGGCCGTTGTAGCCATTCGCCGCGATGGAGAGCAGCTGTCAGGCAAGTTAGGAGAAATTAAGCTTCAAGCAGGTGACTTCTTACTTTTAGCTACAGGCCCAGACTTTGCGACTCGTCAAAATTTAAATAAAAACTTTTTTATTTTGTCAGAGCAAAAAATAGCCCGCCCACTAACCAACAAGCAAGAGTGGATTACCCTTGGCGGCTTCCTTTCCACGGTGTTATTGGCTGCAACTAATGTCATTTCACTGGCTATTGGTCTGCTGTTTTTAGCCGCTGTGCTAATTGGCGTAAGGGTAACGTCAAACGGCGAAATGAAACGAAATTTACCATTGAATTTGATTGTTGTGATTGTAGGCGCGCTAAGCCTGGCAACCGCATTAGAAAATTCAGGGGTTATTAATATAACCACCGAGGCACTTATGCCGGTGTTGTCGGGTACTGACTGGTTCATAGCATTGTTAGTCATCTACTTGCTAACACTGGTTTTAACAGAGTTCGTTACCAACAACGCTGCTGCAGCGTTAATGTTCCCGTTTGCCTACGGGTTAGTGCAAATCATTGGCGCACCGCTAATGCCATTTGCTTTAGCGGTAGCATTTGCAGCAAGTGCCAGTTTTATTTCACCGTTCGGCTATCAAACCAACTTGCTTGTTTATAATGCGGCGAATTATAAGTTTTCGCATTTTATAAAAATTGGACTGCCTATTTCGCTGTTGTATAGCACCATAGTTTTGACACTGCTTAATATTACTTATTTGTAAGGTCTTGCGGCGCGTTTTGAGAGGACATAGAAAATCACCAAAGATAGAGCAGCAATCAGCAGTATTACGTAAAGGGAAGCGAACGCTTCCCTTTTTTTATTTATAACCTTTCAATACATTCATTTTCTCTTACAAATATCAAGATGTTGTGCTGTACAACACCTGTAGCCAACAGTAATCTATAACTCAATTTATTGCCTGCCTGTTGGCAAGCTAACAATGACTCATGGCTTTACCCAGAGCCAGAGTAATAAGAAAAATGAAATAGGAGCAAGGGATGCACAATGTAACGAACCCCTTTCAAGCGTGTAACGATATTTTCTTCAAGCCTAATGGCGTATTTAAAGCAGTAGGTGAAAACAACAATTGGAGCTGGATGCCATTTATTTTGATCATGGCTATTTCACTTGTTTCCCAGTACTTGTATGTAAACTTCGTTGACATTGAATGGTTCGCTCAGATGAATATTGCCGCGCAAGGGGATATGAGTCCGGCAGAAGAAGAGCAAATGAAGGCATTCTTCACCAGGGATGCTTTGCTTTGGTCATCGGTTATAGGTGCCTTTTTTGTTCCTATTATCGTAAACGCCATTTACGCCGTGTACGTGAATTTAATGACCCGGTCTGACGACAGCCATGTGTATGGCTTTACTGACTGGTATGGTTTCGCTTGGTGGCTTTCAATGCCTTATGTGCTTACTGGTTTAGTGGGTGTTGCTTTGCTGTTGTTCGCAGGCGACCATCAAGTAGCGCCATCAATTTTATCGCCAGCGTCCCTTGGGTATATTGCGAATATCCCTATGGACTCGCCTTGGTACGCTTTCGGCCAGGCGTTAAGGGTAGAGCTATTCTGGGGCATTTATTTAGCCACCGTAGGCATTACTCAATGGACCGCCTTTTCTCTTAAAAAAGCGGCATTAATTGCAAGTGCACCTTATATTGTCATCTATGGCATCTGGTTGATTGCCCTCGCCTTGTTCTAATTAACCTTGCGAATGTAACGCGCCCGCTATACGAAAAGTGCGCTGTGCTATTAATACAGTAGTTATGAATATAATGATTGTGATTACAGTGTTTTAGTACAGCGTTTCTATAAACTGGCCGCGCAGCCTCACCTTAAAAAGACGCCCCCTTTCATTTCTTTCACTACCCATGAATAGCATCATTGCCGCTTTTGTCGTCACAAGAAGTATCA
>NZ_JBHNYX010000025.1:0-72160 GCF_054960505.1 Alteromonas sp. G4i13
TATTCATATCCCCAGGGGGCGCTTGGCGTTGCTATAGGGTTTTTGAGATCAAAATCTACCTGTACTTCGCGGGCAGGGCGAATTAGTCGGTAGCTAAAGCGGCTAGGGTAGATCATCATTTGCCAGACGTTATCTGTTGATGCTGCAATTCCCGATTCTATAAATAACGCTTTTGAATATACATCTGCAGGAAACGACTGCACTTGGGGGAACCCTTCATCTACGGTGTGGCCGCCATACATGGTTGAAGAATGAAAGCTGCCATCTTCATTTCTATGATCGTGCTTCAGCATAAGACCCGCGCCGGTTTTCGTTAGAATCCAAGTGCGGGATGCATCTTCACCCACGTGAAATGGAATTTGAATTTCCGAGTCTGTGCACTTTCTTATGTGCATAACAAGCTTCGCATCACCGAACGTATTACCCACATTGTCTTTGCTAACCTTGCCCTGAAATGCTTTACCGCAGTGGGCCTTTATCGCATTAAAAAATGCATCGTGAGTAGGAATCGAGACCAACGGTGCCTCTTTAGCAAGAGCAGCATTGCTTATTACAGCAAGCCCAAGTAAGACATACGCACAATACTTTTTCATTTCTTAATTCATCATAGCAAGTTGATACAGGCTTAGCAGTGTAACCCATCTGAGTAATGGGGTCAGAGTACTTTATTGATAAAGACTGTGGCGTATTGTGCTATAGAGAGTGGCGGTATCAGTTGGTGTAGCTGTTGGGGTGCTACTCGTAAACACTCGCAAAAAATGTACTCTGACCCCATTTTTCTGAGGGGGCAGTTCAATACTTGAAGTAATGGGGTCAGAGTACTTTATTGATAAAGACTGTGGCGTAATGTGAGATAGGAGAGTGGCTGTATTACTTGGTGTAGCCGTGGGGTTGCTACGCGGAAAAACTCGCAAAAATGTACTCTGACCCCATTTTTTGGGGTGTATAAGTGGTCGAAACGCATATGTATTCGCAATATAAATATTGCTGATAGTTGTGGCGTGTTAGCTTAGCACTACATTCAGCGTTTAATTTTCAGGGCGAAATAATCACATGAATAAATCAAAACAACTGTTTACGCTAATTACCTCAGAAGGTGAACTTCAGGTATCGTTAAAAGAAGTTGATGTTCCAGAGCCGAAGCCGCACGAAGTGATAGTGCGCATGGAAGCTTCTCCCATCAACCCTTCAGACATGTGGCCGATGTTTGGCCCAGCAAGCCTAGATAAAGCGACCTTCGATACAGATAAAAGTGCGTTGGTTGCGCCGGTGCATAAGCCTTTGTTAAATCGTATTAAGTCGCGTTTAGACCAGACTCTGCCTATCGGAAACGAAGGTGCAGGTACGGTTGTTAAGGCGGGTGATAGCCCAGAGGCACAAGCTTTAATGGGCAAAACCGTATCTATTCTTACTGGTGCAGCGTATACCGAGTATGCCTGTGTGCCTATGCAGGCATGCTTGCCTCACCTAGATAGCACAACGCCACAACAAGCAGCGTCGTCATTCGTTAACCCTCTGACCGCGCTAGGTATGGTTGAAACCATGCGTATGGAAGGTCACAAAGCGCTTGTACACACCGCAGCGGCATCGAACCTTGGGCAAATGCTGAACAAGATTTGTTTAGAGCAGGGCGTAGAGCTTGTAAATATTGTTCGCAGCCAAAAACAGGTGGATATGCTTAAAGAGATCGGCGCGAAAATTGTGCTCGACTCAAGTAGCGAGAATTTTAAAGCCGAACTTTATCAAGCTATCGACAGCACGGGCGCAACACTAGCGTTTGACGCCATTGGCGGCGGTGAGCTAGTTAGCGATATCCTCACTATGATGGAAGCGTCGGGCAGTAAAGATGCAAAAGGCTTTAACACTTACGGCTCTGACAGCAATAAACAAGTGTATATCTACGGTGGCTTAGATTTCTCGCCTACTATTTTGAATCGCGCTTACGGCATGACGTGGAGCATTGGTGGTTGGCTATTAATGCGTTTCTTAGGCAAGCTTGATAAGAAGCGTGTAGGCGAGCTTTACCAGAAAGTTGCTACGGAAATTAACACTACCTTTGCGTCGTCTTACACCAAAGAACTGAGTCTTGAGGAGGCATTACAGCCTGAGAATGTAGCGCTTTATAACGCTAAAAAAACCGGTGAAAAATACCTGATTGTGCCAAACAAGGGCTAATCAGCGCAGCGTTTAAATACGGCATTTTCAGCTAAACTTTGATTAATAAAAGGGTCTGTTGATCTTTGATGTACAAACTTCGGTTTAAAGTACATCAAAGGGCTACAGGCCTTTTTTGTATTCGTTATCATCCAGCTGCAAAGAAGCTGAAAATGATGCGAAGTAACCAGTAAACAGTAACCGAGATAAAAGGTATTTGAGACAGCATGCCTGAAGGCCCAGAGATTCGTCGCGCTGCAGATAAAGTTGAAGCGGTGATAAAAGATATCCCCCTAGAAAAAGTAGAGTTTGGATTAGCTCAGCTAAAACCCTATGTTAAACAGCTAGAAGGCGAAAAAGTCTTGCGCATGGAAACCCGTGGCAAGGCGCTAATTACCCATTTTAGCAATGGGCTCTCTATATATTCACACAATCAACTCTATGGCGTGTGGCATACCTGTAAACGCAACGAAATACCGGGTACTACCCGCCAGCTAAGGGTAGGGCTTCATACCGAAACACACAGTGCTATTTTATATAGTGCGTCTGACATTAGCATTTGGCCAACACAAACTATTCATGAACACCCTTTTTTACAAAGAGTTGGGCCCGACGTACTCAACAATTCGGTGTCAGAAGAAATGGTATTAGAACGTTTACGTTCAAAAGCTTTTTATAACCGCGCACTAAGCGGCTTGTATTTGGATCAGCGTTTTATGGCGGGGCTGGGCAACTACCTTCGCAGCGAAATATTGTTTGCAGCAGGTGTTCATCCTTCACTCAAACCTTCTCAGTTAGCTGATGAGCAGCTGCGCAGGTTGGCACATCACACCTTAGCAATATGCAAACGCAGCTATGAAACCGGTGGCTATACCGTGTACACAAAACTACGCGAAGTGCTTGAAGCAAAAGGCGTTAACTTTGAAGGTACGCGGTTTATGGTGTTCGACAGGGAAGAGCAGCCTTGTAGAGTCTGCGCCACTCCAATAAAACGCCAAACGTATAACGGGCGACGCCTTTATTGGTGTAGCCAGTGCCAGGCGAAGTAATCTACCCCAATTTTTTATGATCAATAAATAATCTTTTTGACTTATTTCCAATTACAATTAATTATATCCGTAACTGGTTACGGAGTTTTGTGAAGTGAAGTCATTTAATGAATTGGGGCATATTGCATTAGGTACTGTCTTACGTCAGCTAGCCGCGCAGGTGTCAAAGGATGCAGAAAATACTTATGCGAAATTTGGATTTGCGATAGAGCCAAAGTGGTTCCCCGTATTTTATGTGCTCGCGTCAAAAGGTGCTGATTCCGTTGTGAATATCGCTAAAGAGATAAATCATTCTCACGTGTCGGTGAGTAAAATCGTAAAAGAAATGAAAGCACGCGACCTAATTGAAAGTTACAAGTCGAGCGACGACTCACGGGTTACGCTGGTGGCTTTAAACGATAAAGCGAAAGCGATGGTGCCCCAAATGGAAAAGCAGTGCGATGCCATAGACGCTGCTATGCGCGAACTAAAAGATGAAACGGGCATCGATTTATGGGAAGCGGTGAGCGTAGTTGAACGGCACCTTCGATATCGCCCAATTAGTGCAAGAGTGGACGGTGACTCGCCTGATATTAAGGTAGTCGATTATGCGCCAAAGTATCGCGAGGCATTTAAATCGCTCAATGTTGAATGGATAAGTAAATATTGGGAATTGGAAGAGCCCGACTTTAAAGCGCTCGACGACCCTGAAGGCTACATTTTGAATCAGTCGGGTGTGATATTGATCGCGTTAGATAAGGGCGAACCCATAGGCTGCTGCGCACTTATCAAACAAACTGACGATACGTTTGAACTTGCCAAAATGGCGGTGTCTCCCAAAGCTCAAGGCAAAGGGGTAGGGCTGCTGTTAGGTAAAAGTATTGTCGAAAGAGCGAAACTGATGGGGTTAAAGCGGCTTTATTTAGAGAGCAATTCAGTACTTAAGCCCGCAATACGTTTGTACGAAAAGATAGGGTTTAAGCATATTAAGGGGGCGTCATCGCCTTACGCGAGATGTGATGTGCAGATGGAGCTTTATTTAAATAAGTAATTGTTACCGTGAAGTGCAGCGATAAGTAAAGCCACACAACACCACGGTCACTGTTTTGGTTTAACTGAAGGTTCAATACCACCGTTATCAAAACGGTTAACTCTCGGCTTTCATTATAAAATGATAAAAAGCTGAGACGCATTCAGTCCATTCTTGTCAAAAGAAGAGTGTGCGCCTTGTTAACCGCACACTCAAATTTTCACTTAAATATTCACTCAAAAACTCTCGGGCAGAAAGTATCATTACTTTCTTTGTGAGTAATAATGCTGCTCTCTGCCTTCGTTTACCATTTTCACATCGGCGCAATATTCAGAGACCGGCCTTATCAGTAACCTAGGAATGCCAATGGGTTCTCCGGTCTCCAAGCAGTATCCAAAAGACTTGTCTTTTATTCGTCGCAACGACTTATCGATTTTAGGAAGTAGCTTTCGCTCCCTGTCCAAAATTCGAAGAGAAAGCCTGGATTCTTCTTCATACTGCGCCCGATCAACTTCATCGTTTATCTCAGGAGGTTGGCTTAACGATGCCTTCATCTCTTCAATATGAGCCATGGTTTGCTGTTTTAAATCGTTGAGCAATGCCTGAAAAAATTCAAGCTGCTCATCGTTCATGTAGTCGTCTTCACTGGCGGCAAGAAGCGCTTCTTTAGTCAACGTTTTACTCATTTCAGCTCCACTAAGGCTTGATGAAACCAGCCTAAAACCTGCTTATAGTGTGCCTCGCCATACAAACGTAGGAATTGCTTTGTATGCTGATCCTTCATGTTCGAAAGCGCCGCTATCCGTGATTCTAAAAACGCTTTGTCTAACGTTATGCCACAATCGCGGACAATACAGTTTTGCCATTCAACGAAGTTAGACGGTATTACCGGTGAATTCATGAGGCCTCCTGTTAGTCGAGTTTGGTTTTAAGCCCTCTGCGAATAAGCAGAGCATCTGTTGTTGGCGCTTTTCCTCGAAATGCTTTATAAGACTCCATCGGGGGACGAGAATTGCCGGTAGATAAGATTTCCTTTCTATATTTCATACCGTTTTCTAACTTTAATCCGCCGAGTTCTTGCATATAGGCAAAGGCATCAGCGGCTAAAATTTCACTCCACATATAGGCATAGTAGCCAGCGGAATAGCCGCCACCCATTGAATGTGCAAAGAATGCTGACTTATAACGAGGCGGTACATAAGACAAGCCAACATTATGTTTCTCGAGAGCTTGGGCTTCAAAGGCTTGGATATCTTCAGGCGCCTGATCGGCAGAGATAGAATGCCACTCCATATCAAGCAGTGCTGCAGACATATATTCCAATGTGTCATAACCCATATTGAATGTACGTGAACGAATCACCTTTTCCAGCAGAGCCTCTGGAATAGGCTCGCCAGTTTCATAATGCTTGGCATAGTTTGCAATAACGTCAGGGTGGGCTGCCCAGTCTTCTTCGAAGGTAGAAGGGAACTCCACATAGTCTCGCGAGACAGATGTGCCGGCCAACGTTGGGTAATTCACGTCTGATAGCATGCCGTGAAGTCCGTGGCCCATTTCATGGAACATGGTAGTAACATGATCGTAACTGACTAATGTAGGCTCGCCATCAGGCGCTTTGTTTATGTTCATTACATTAACCACAACAGGCTTTTGCGAGAGCAATTTCGACTGTCCTACGAACGAACTCATCCAAGCTCCACCGCGTTTACCTTTGCGAGAAAAGTAGTCGGCATAAAAAATCGCTAAACTGTCACCATTTACATCGAACAGCTCGTAAGCCTTTACATCAGGGTGGTAAACCGGCAAATCTGGACGGAGCTTAAAGCGCACTCCGTACAATTTATTCATGGTGAAAAACACGCCATCTTCAAGCACGCGATTAAACTCGAAGTATTGTTTCACCTCGTTTTCATCTAGCTCGTATTTAGCTTGTCTTACCTTTTCTGCGTAGAAAGCCCAATCCCAAGGTTTTAGTTCGAAGTTATTACCTTCCGCTTCAATCATTGCTTTAATGTCAGCGGCTTCTTTTTCAACGTTTTTAAGCACAGCGGGCACCATACTGCCTAGCATGTCGTATACAGCACTTGGCGAACCGGCCATTTGTTTGTCCAGGCTGTAGGCCGCCCAGCTTTCAAATCCAAGCAATGCTGCTTTTTGTGCGCGCAGTCCTGCCAATCGGCGAATAATTTTGGTGTTGTCGTATTCCCCAGACTGGTTTCGGTATGCTGACGCTTCCCACACTTGCTGGCGAAGTGCTCTATTTTCTAGTGAAGTAAGGACAGGTTGACGAGTAGTGTTCGTGATACTTAGAAGATACTTGCCTTCTTTATCAGCAGCTTTAGCAGCATCTGATGCGGCCTTTATTTGGCGCTCTGACATCCCTGACAGCTGCTCTACGTCATTTACTACCACCGCAATTTCAGATGACTCTGCCAGTAGGTTTTGAGAAAACTGCGTGGTTAAGGTTGAATGTTCTTCGTTTATTTCACGTATCTTCTGTTTATCTGATTCATTGAGTTTAGCGCCAGCGCGAACAAAATCAGAGTAATACTCTTCGAGTAGTCGGGTTGATTCAGTATCTAACTCCAACGCGTCGCGCTGGTTGTATAGCGTTTCAATACGCTTAAAAAGCGCACTATTTAAATTAATGGTATCGCTGTAAGCCGCCAGCTTTGGCGCTAGAATTTTTTGGATTTCTCTGCGTTCAGGCGAGCTATCTGTTCCTACTAAGTTGAAAAATACTCGGCTAGTTCTGGTGAGTAAACTTCCGCTTTTTTCAAGCGCTAGCAGCGTATTATCAAAGGTGGGGGCGTCAGGGTTAGACGCTATTTTTTCTACTTCTTGTAAGTGCTGTTCCATTCCTTTTTCAAATGCAGGAATGAAATGCTCGTCCTTTATCAAATCAAATTGCGGCGCGCCGTAAGTCAGTGAACTTGTCATAAATAAAGGGTTCGTCTGCTCTGCTTTTGCTGAGTCAGTCTGCGTTGTAGCAGTCTTATTCATTGTTGACGCCTGTTCGGTGCAGCCTGTTGCCAAAAGTATAGAAGAAATCGTGGCTGAAATAATGAGCTTTTTCATAGGGTTCCTAAATTTTTAGGGTAATTAATTGTTTGTGAGTGTAATGTTATATTGTAACAATTGTCAATTATGAGAAAGTGCGAAGAAATTAAAGGAAGCGATAGAAGTGCTGCTGGGTTACGCCTTAACTAGCGATCTGCTAGTTTTTTTTGAATAAAACTTAGCGTGCTTCTCGTTTTACAAACATGAACACTAACATCACGTTTAAGCCAAATATGGCAATGCACAACGACCCAATAGTGGCATCTCTGAAGCTAAAAAATTGAGCCACGGTGCCTGCGCCAATGGTGCCTAGCATCATACCCACCCGAGTGGCGTTTGAATAAAACGCTGAAGTGAATCCAGTTAAGTCGGGCGCTTGTTGTTGCAGTAAGGTCAATCCAATACCAGCATATAAACCGTAGAACAGCGCGTTCAATATTTGAAGGGTCAATAACTCCCAATTTGACTGAGAAAAGTACACGCCAACGTAAAAGCAACAGCCGAAAATAAACGCCACAGCCATGATACCCGCAGGTGGGAACCGTCGGGCTAATTTGGCTGCTAGCAGCATGGTAGGTATTTCAAGTGCTGCCACAACCCCCA
Source organism: Alteromonas sp. G4i13 (assembly GCF_054960505.1). Classification (NCBI taxonomy): domain Bacteria; kingdom Pseudomonadati; phylum Pseudomonadota; class Gammaproteobacteria; order Alteromonadales; family Alteromonadaceae; genus Alteromonas; species Alteromonas sp. G4i13. The sequence continues at coordinate 7,876 of NZ_JBHNYX010000025.1, forward strand.
TCATTAGCCCAGGCAAATTTTCCGGCAACCCCAGTTCATTCATTACGTACAAAGGCATGGATGATAAATACATGACATTGCCTGCCATTCCGGCAAGTATGGCTAACCCCACAAGCCAAAACGGCAGTGATAGCGAGCCTTTAAGCGTTGTATTGAGTGACTGTTGATTGGCTTTTTGAGGCGGCACAACGTTCACCACAAAAAGCGTTGCAACAATCACGCATGCAATGGCCACCGAGAAGGACGCTGCGAAGCCAAAATTGGCAACCAGCGTATATGCTAGCGGCGGGCCTACCACCCAAGCGAGAGAGATGGCAGCGCGAACTTTTGAGTTAAATGCAGCTAAGTCAATGTCTTGGTTTTTTGCCCATAATCCCGAAACGGTCAACATTTGAGACACGGCTCCAGCGCCCACCGACATAAACAAGACGCCAGCGAGAAATACGTGCCAAAACTGTTTGCTAAAGATAAAGGCGACCATGGCAATGCCCACGCAAATCATGGTTAGCCCGTAAAGGCGATTTGCGTTAAAACCTTTGTCTGCCAAGTGCCCGAGGTACTGACTGATCACCAACCCTGATAGCGTAACGGACACCATATAAATACTTATATAAATAGGCTCAACGTTGATCTCATCAATGAGGAAATAGCTCATCAGTGGCGTAACAAACGACGATGTTAGGCCAGTTAATAGACTTAACAGTAAAAAAGGAAGTTGTGGAGAGAATGCGTGACGCGATGACATGAGGATACGAGCTCCGAGGGACTGTTAAACGTGGTTGACCGAAATTCGTAAAGAAAAGGTCGCAGCCCTTAATAACGAGGGCGCATTATAAGTGCTGCGTATCTCATGTCTATGACAAAGCTTTTATTAGTTATGCCGTTTTAAATACTTAGTTTACTTCATGCGCCCAGGCCAATAGCGCTTTTTAAATTTAAAGAAAGCTCGCAATTTCGCTAAGCGACTTTTTCTGCATGGCGTGTGCAGGAATTGTGGCGTTATCCGCCGGATAACCTGCAATAATCAACATGTAAGCACGCTCGTTATCAGGCCGTTGACAGACTTCGGTTAAAAAGTTCATTGGCTTTGGTGTGTGGGTCAAGGTTGCCAAACCTGCGTTGTGGAGTGAAGTAATTAGCATACCCACTGCGATACCCACCGATTCGTGCACATAGTAGTTTTGGCTTTTTTCGCCCGTTTCTGTCTCTCCAAACTTTTGACTGAATACGGCAATAAGCCAAGGCGCGGTTTCCAGATAGGGTTTACTTGCGTCAGTGCCTAACGGCTTTAAATCATCTAGCCACTGTTGCCCAGCACGCCCATTATAAAAACCGCGCTCATGCGCTTCAGCCTGTTCGCGTATTTGTTGTTTTACTTCGGGCGACTGAATGGCGGCGAAATGCCAAGGCTGATGATTCGCTCCACTAGGTGCAGTGCCAGCAGTCAAAATACAGTTTTCAATTACCGCTTTATCAACGTGCTTGTCACTAAAGTGACGAATACTGTGGCGGCGCTGCATGGTTTTCAAAAAATCTTCGCTTCGGGAAAGCATTTGCTCTTCAGGGTACTCAATGAAATCACTGAGCGGAGAATGGTCGTGAGGCTGCATTTATAATCTCGTTTTTCTGCTTTTTTACTACTCTATCGTTAGTGACGGGTTATTAAAAATAAAAACGCGCTAACTAGAGCGTGTTATTTACATCGAAATAAAAAATAGCGTAAACAAGTATGCACAATAAAAAAGCGACTCACTCAGGCAAAAGTGAATCGCTTTGGTGCAATTTGTTGGTAGTAGAAAACGCTGTTAGTGGCGTTTGAACGGCGGACGAGTGCCGCGTTTTTGCGTGTCAGTTTGCTCTTCTAGCATTTCAAGTTGGGCAACGTCATACACAGGCATCATGGTTGTCACTCTGCGATACGGTGGCTTACCGCGCATGATGACTTCTTTCACTTCTACGTATTCAATAGCTTCTTGCCCTACTGATTCCAATTGCGCTACATCGTTAACCGATAAGCTTACGATCTTGCGTTTAAATGGCGGCTTTCCTGAATAATCAACTACTTGTACATCAACCGTTTCATCAGTTGATGATGTCATAGCTTGCGCTGCGTTTGCAGAAAAACCAAGTGAAACAGCCGTAATTAATGAACCCAATACATAGCGTAATTTCATGTCGTGTCCTCTCGTTGACATACTTACCTTTCTACATTGTATGAGCGAAAAAGTTCTAAACAATGACGATTGGTGATAGGTGATTTCTATCACCTAATTGGATATAAAGAATTTGAGTAATCAAGAGAATGGAGAGCAGTTGAAAGAGAAGCTACTGCGTTGAAAACGGAGTGTTTAACGTTGGTGCGGAGTAAATGGTTTTGTGCACTATTATGGTGCTGTGGCACCGTCTGGTGTTGTAGAGTTTCGGTAAAATCAATCATTTACCCTTTGGTCTTTATCTTGCTGTTAATCAACACCTATGTAAAGTGTCGACAAAGGGTGTATGTGCGGTGAGTGTAAAATTTAAAATCCCCTTATTTTTTCTGCTAACTTTTTGGTTAGCGTGCACATCTGCCGTGTCAGCGATAGAGCAAAATATTCCTCTTTCACAAAGCAAAGGTGGAACACTGTATCTAGAAGCGACCCTAGAATCGAACATAAAGGCTTCGTTTCTATTAGATACGGGTTCAAGCTTATTAACCCTCAATCAAGCTACGTTCGACGCGCTAACAAAAAATCAAAAGCTTCTTGCCACCAGAACCTCTGCTGCCAGAATGGCAAATGGAAAGATCGTTAAAATATCTCAGTATCAATTAAACTCGATTCGTATAGGAAATACGTGCGAAGTGGGGCCAGTGGAAGTGGCCGTGCTTCCCAAAGGAAACAATATTTTAGGTATTAATACGTTGCTGCGGGTCGCACCTTTAACTATAACACCAGACGCTGTGATTTTAGCCGGGTGTGAATAGCGTGAATGATTCACTTTTGTTTGATTAAACACCAACAAAAAAGCGAACCCGTAGGCTCGCTTTCAAATTTACTTTTTTGCTGAAAGATTAAATTAATCGTCGCACTCGCTAACGTCGCCGCCCATTTGCTCTTTCATTTTTACGCAAGCTTCATAAGCTTTCTTCGCTGCGGCGTCTTTAAATTCGCCTGCTTTCTCAGCCGTTGCGTCATACGCGTCAGAGGCCATTTTCTTGCCATCTTCATATGCGTCTGAAGCCATCTCTTTGCCGTCTTCATACGCCTCAGAAGCCATTTCTTTACCGTCTTCATACGCCTCAGAGGTCGCGTCTTTGGTTTTATCCCAAGAATCTGCAGCACTTTCTTTTGCACTGTCATAGGCATCAGCTGTTGCTTCGCCCGCTTTTTCCATCTCTTTTTTTACTTCGCTTTTTGTCTCTTCGCTAGACTCAGTACAGCCCATTAAAGACAGTAACAGTGCTAACGCCATTGCTTTGGTTTTCATTGTGAAGCTCCTTTTGCTGGGATAGTGGCTTATTTCGAAGCCAGTCAACATGGTGTGGCCGAATAGGCATTGTGAAACCACTTGCTACGTGCCATTTTATGGTCATATTCGGCAAGCTGCATATTCGACGAATCCAGTCTAGCCTACTTACCAGGTAAAGTGTAAGTAGACTTTATGAGGAAAAATGAAAGGTTTATAACCAAAAACAAACCTAGCTAAGATTGAACAAAGAAGTTGGATATCCTGTTCTGCAAAGCGTGATGTGGGTTACTCTTCTGGGCCTTGTGTGGTGAATATAAGATGTCGACGCATATCTTTTAACACTACGCCTTTTTTAAGCAGCGCTGCGCTTAATTTTCGCTGCCACTTCTTTAGCTCGGGCTCAGCGTTTGACACCGCTTCTTCATTTTCGAATTGAAAGCGAAGCAGTAAAGAACCCGGGAATTGATGATACTGAACGTCAAACCAACACTGTTGCATACCTATTAACTCTTCAAGCGCTTGTGCTTCAAGGCTATCGGCTACACTAAAAACCAGTGCTTGCTGTTTGAGTTGAACGGCAGAAAGTTTTTTCATTACAACTGCTTCTCTATAGACACTTCAACGCTCTCGGTGACATCCGCACCTTCAATGGTTAGCCACATTTGCCCATCTTGAATAGTAACCTGTATTTGCATAGAGCGATGAACAGCATTGGCCAAAGTAGCGGCAAGCGACTCTGGCAAAGTGAAAACTGATAAGTTCTTTTTGGTCTGTAGCTTGTTATGTTCTTTCTTCCACCACGCGTCGAAGCTGTTGTCGGCGTAGGAATAAATCATCATTTGTTGGCTTTGATTGCAGCCCTTTTTGATGCGCTGTTCAGAGGGTTGGCCTAACTCAATCCACAGCTCTATTTCATCGCTAAAACTCTTTTGCCATAAGTCTGGAACGTCATCGTCAGACAGCCCTTTGGTAAACTGTAGGCGTTCATGAGCATTAACAATAAACGCAACCACGCGCAGCATCATTCGTTCGTCATTTTCAGAAGGGTGACGGGCAATCGTAAGGTTGTGGTCGTTATAGTAATTGCGATCCATATCCGTTATGGATATGTCAGCTTTAAAAATGGTCGCTTTAAGAGCCATGGTGTTCCTGCTTTGTTCTTAGGAGGCTTGAAGTTAACCCCGTGTGCTATGTAAAAAAGTGGCATAGCAAGTTTTGGCGCTATAGTAGCAGTAAAAAGCAAATTTCGCTGTAGGTGAGTAGCGCCCATTACAAGTATTTGTCGGTTTATTTATTGGAGTGCGAAATTTCTAGTGAAGCTTCTCGGTCATATTGGACATCGCGCAAAGCGCGGATAACCAAAAACTAAACAAACAAAAATGATAACGGAGAGGGTTGATGAAGAGACTAGTGGCTATGGCGATGTTAATGTTCGGCTGTATAGCAGGCGCATCAAATGCGTATGCTTTGGAGCGCGGCACTATTGCAGAAGATGCAGATTCAGTAACGCCGTTGCTTAATGGTCAAGTGGCGCCTAAAACAACGCTTAAAATGGCAGATGGCTCGCCGGTAAGCTTACAAGCGCTTACCATGCAAAAGCCCAGCATTGTACTTTTTTATCGCGGTGGGTGGTGCCCGTATTGTAATGAGCAGCTTGCCCAGCTTAAAGATATTGAAAAAGACTTGGTGGATATGGGCTATCAGATTTTGGCCATTTCACCTGAATCACCAGATCGCTTGCAAGAGCAAAAGCTTGAAACAGAATTCTTGGTTACGCTTTTATCCGACGACAAACTAGACACTATTCGTGAGTTCGGCGTTGGATTCTATTTAGATACTGTGACTGAGTTAAAGTACAAAACCTATGGCATTAACTTAACAAAAGATGAAAGTGGTAATAGTGTTTTACCAGCACCCAGCATCTTCATGCTCAATAAAAAAGGGCAGGTTTTGTTTAGCTATGTTAACCCAGACTTCAAAGTTCGCCCGTCGGCAGACCTAGTTTTAGCGGTTGCGAAAACCCTCAAAAAAGAAATGTAATGCGAATAGCCTTACCAAGGCGTTGTTCTTGGCAAGGCATGCCAAAAGAACTCTATGATATCGAGCACTACATTTCATCGCGTCTTATAATGATTAAGTTAGATTCGCACGTATTTGACTGTCATAACGAGCTGTACTTAACCATTCACCGAGTCACCTTATCTCAAACTGTAAGGAGTAAGCATTTACACTGAGATCAATGAAGTGATGTGCGCGGCTAGACGTTTAGGTTCAATATAAGTGTCGCCTTTACAGTTGTTTACGACGCTTAATAGCTGAGTAAGTAAATGTTTATTCGCTACGTTCCGCTGACATATAGCGTGAACTGTATTGAGTTCAAGTGTACTTGCTAACGCGTACACACCTTTCAAATTGCGATTTATTAGAAGCGCGTTTAACACGCGGTTAGCGGTGTATCGACGCCACGCCATATGAAAGCTGTCGAAATCGCACGTTAAGTCAACACTTAACGCCACACGAAGCGCCCAAGACAATGGGCGAAAGTGTAAAAGATGTTCGGTTAGTAAGAATATTTCAAGTGCGTGGTCAACAAACAGTGACGGCTTCGCAGTATCGCTTAGCTCAATAATGGGGAATAGCCCTTCAGCAGCGAACATAGACTCTACGAATTCAAAGGTGTAATACCCGTTACCATGAAGAGCAAGAAGGCATGTCTCAATTTCATCGAGAAGCGTTTTATCGAGGGTATTAGCAATGTCTTGAAGCGTTAGGTTATCTAAAAACTTCTCAATGTTCGGGTAGAGGGCATTAATCTCAGCCCATTTACTTTCTTTTGAATGACGTAAGGCCCTCTGATATTTGAGAACGTCGTCATGCCGTGTTAAATCGATTTGGGTGTGCAATTCGTTTCTCGAATAAATCCATCCTGCCCAAGCTATCATTGGCGAGTCCGCTAATCCAAGTGCGTGGAGCTCATAGAGCGAAGAACCTAATGAGCATACCGCTTCCACCAAGCCATGGGCTGCCTTTACATCTTTCCCCATAAAATCGGGTTCTTCTTGCATATGTTCGAATGAATACACGCCATTACGCCAGCCTGCTAAATAGCAGCCTTCTATACATTTTCCGCACATGACTGTGCTCCTGTTAGTGTTTGTTGGTGATAATGAAGAGGCCTGTTGCTCTTTGGTGGTATTTAGCCTGTTGACAAGGCGCACGCCAACGAGCAACTGGCTCGTTGCTACTAAAAATTATGAAAAGTAATCAAGAAAAGCATCGATAGAGTGAAGTTAGATGCCAAGAGCGAACTTAAAACAAATTTTGTTTCAAAAAAAGCACTGTTTTGTCCCGCTATAAAAAAGTTATTTTCTGCAAGAGTGCGAGGTTTACAGCGTCAAGTGGTATAGTAGGGCTTACGCCTTAACTCATCGTATTTCCATGATAAATAAAAACTTTCCATTACTTGATTTACATCGTCATTTAGATGGCAATGTGCGTCTGCAGACGATTCTGGAGCTTGGTCAGCAATTTAACATTTGTTTGCCAGCTTATTCGTTAGAGGGCTTGCGACCGCATGTTCAAGTAATGGAGATCGCCCCCGATTTGGTGTCATTTTTAGATAAGCTTACTTGGGGCGTTAAGGTGTTAGGCAGTCTCGACGCCTGCAAACGGGTGGCGATAGAGAATGTAGAAGATGCAGCTAAGCAGGGTATTGACTACACAGAGCTGCGTTTTAGTCCTTATTTTATGGCTGAAAGCCACGGGCTACCAACACAAGGTGTGATTGAGGCCGTAATAGACGGTGTAAAAAGCGCAACTAAAGATCACGATGTTAAAGTTAATCTCATCGGTATTTTGTCGCGTTCTTATGGCGCAAAAGTATGTCAGCATGAGCTAGATTCAATCTTGGCCTGTAAAGCGCATATAACTGCAATTGATTTGGCGGGCGATGAAAAAGGCTTTCCTGGCAACATGTTCATAGAGCACTTTACAAAAGTGCGCCGCGAAGGGCTGCCTATCACAATTCATGCAGGTGAAGCAGTAGGCCCACAGAGTATTTGGCAAGCCATTAACGACTTAGGTGCTGTGCGAATAGGGCACGGCGTTAATGCTATTAATGATGCTAAGCTAATGGACTATTTGCGCGACAACCGTATTGGTATTGAAAGCTGTTTAACCAGCAACGTATTGACGAACACGGTCACATCATTAACAGAGCACCCGTTATCCACCTTTTTGGATCACGGCATACTCGCCTGCCTGAATACCGACGACCCGGCAGTTCAAGGTGTAGAGCTAGATCACGAATTCTCCGTTGCAGCTAAGCAAGCTGGCCTTATGCCTTCTCATATTAAACAAGCGCAAGAGAATGCGCTTGCAATTGCTTTTTTAAGTGAAAGCGAAAAAGCCGCACTTAAGCGCAAAGTAAATTAATCCGAAAGATAAAAATCGTGCCGTGGTTAAACGGGCAGTAACATTATTTTGATTAATAATGCCACCGGTGGCATTATTGTCGTGATGTGAATATTTTGTTTCTTAAACGTAATCAGTTACGACTTAAATAATGGAGCTTTTATGCTGCGCTTTATACCTGATGTTGACCGTTCTATGAGTAGCTACCCCAGCCGTTTCACACACCGCCGGGCTTTGGGATGGGTGGCGTTTATTGTGACCCTTCTAACTTGTTCCTATGCGTCGGCATCTACTGGCGAAGACTGGAAAATTGCTGAGCAAATTGTAAATCAGATTCAGCTGCCGAATATTCCAAATGAAAAATTTGTGGTTGATGTGAGTGATACTTCACTAAGCGCAGCGCGAGCGCCAATTCAACGTGTAATTGACAAGGCTTCTGCCAGCGGCGGCGGTATTGTTGTGGTGCCTAAAGGAACATGGCAAGTAGACGGTCCTATTCGTCTTAAAAGCAAAGTGAATTTGCACCTAGAGGAGGGCGCTACTCTGCTTTTTTCCGGCGACCCTTCGCACTACCTACCCGTGGTTAAAACCCGGTGGGAGGGGACTGAGGTATTTACCTATTCACCGCTAATTTACGCGCTAAATGTAGAAGATGTGGCCATTACAGGTAAAGGCACTATCGACGGAAATGCCCAATCGGCGTTCATTGGCTGGTATGAGAAACAAAATACAGACATGCACGCGCTTCGTAAAATGGGGTTTGATGGCGTTCCAGTAGAGAAGCGTCAGTTCGGAGAAGGGCATTACTTGCGCCCTCCGCTTATTCAGTTTTTCCACGCCAAGCGAGTGCTGCTTGAAGATTATACGGCCCTGAATTCCCCGTTTTGGGTTAATCATCTGGTTTATACGTCTCATGCTACGGTAAGACGAGTGAAGGTAGAAAGTCACCTGTACAATAACGACGGGTTAGATATTGAGTCGAGCCAGTTTGTGCTTGCTGAAGATAATCACTTCAGAACCGGTGATGACGGTATCGTTATTAAGTCTGGCAGAGACGCAGACGGTCGAAATATAGGTATACCTAGCACAGACATTGTTGCACGAAACAATGATTTAGGCGGGGAAGACGGCATTGGTCTTGGTTCCGAAATGTCGGGCGGCATTAAGCGCGTATTTTTCGAGAACAATGTCTTGCATGAGGGAGACTCAGCATATCGTTTTAAAAGCAACTTAGACAGAGGCGGGCGCGTAGAAATGGTTCGAATTAGAGGCAGTAAAGTGGCTTCGTTTAAGCACTTATTCTGGTTCCAGCTAAACTACCCAAGTAATTTACACGGTAATTTTCCGGCTACCTATACCGACATTATTATTGAAGATTTAACGGTAGAAAATGTAGGAACGGTTTTGGAAATTCACGCTCCAGACGCAGCTCCTGTGCATAACGTTAAGTTTAAAGACATTAAAATCAAGGAAGCAGAAGAAATTCTTATCCTAGAAAATGCCGACGATATTAGCTTTGAAAATGTCACCATAGGTGAGCAAATCTGGAACGGCACGTTTTCTTCGCTGCACATTGAATCTGTTACTCGCTAGAAAACAGGTTAAACGCGATAGGTTGTTCGCATTGGTCCTTTATTTTCGCCCAATCAAGCGGTTAATTAAATGTGGGCGAACCTATTCAGGTTCGCTGGGTTTCAGTTTCGATCAGCTCAACAACAAGGCGTAAATTACTTTGTGTTGATACCGCATTAAATGGGTAGCAGGTAACTAAATAGAGCTGCTGCCCATTTACATCTACTTTCATTGCCGAGTCGGCATCGACTATCGTCTTCGATACAACCCGATAGGTTACCCACTGTGAGTTCGGCAACTGTAATTGCATAATATCTCTGGCTCTCACCTTCTTTAAGAACGTGAAGTGAGTATCTCTATGCCCGCCAATCACACTACCACCCTGTCCGAGTGGGGGCGAGTCGGTGTGGTGTCCAGGGCCAAATGCAAGGGCGTTTCCCTGTGCGCCTTCTAGTACATACAGCTGCGTCTCGCTTTTTGCATGAACCAGCTTGCCCACTGGCCAAGTATCAGACCAACGCCAAGGCTTCTGGTTAGCGCCAGTGGCTAGCGTTTCTTCCCACGAAGATTGAATTAAATATTGCGCCAGTTCAGCTTTCAATAATATCCAGCTAGCTTTGCCAAAACTGGCTGTGGCGATCAAGACTAAGATGATGGTAAAAGCGTATTTAATCATTGTTTGTCCAAGCCATATTAAGTCAAAAAATAAAGAAATGAGTTTAAGGTGCTAACCTCGTCCCCCCCTTGTTTCGCAAAAAGGCGATGCTGTGAAAAAGCGACAATAAAAGTATGGCAATCATGCCTAATACGACATGTTCAGATACACCCGCTGCGGTTTGGGGGTAACTGATTTGTCTGAATTGCGTTCCCTGTGGCATTAGGTTTCTTACGTTTTCGGTGGAAGACGGTATGCGCTGTGTATTTGCTATTTTTTCTTCAATAGCAACGAAGCTGGTGAACTCCGTTATAAGTTTATGGGGCAGGGCTACAGCAAGAATGTCTTGTTTTACTTCATCTACATTTCGCCCTAACGCTTTTTCATCCATTAACGCCGCCACTTTCTTTCTTGCCCACGCAGTCGCTACGCCAAGGTGTTGAGTAGAACCTGTCGACGTTGGCGATATTGCTACCGAACGGGTCCACTCGCGAGCGGTGCCCTGCTTGTCTACTAGTGTGCCTTGAAGGGTTATTTTTCCGCTTGTATCGGCGTTATGAGGCAGTTTCACATTCAAAAGTAAAGGAACTCCCGCGTATAAATCAGGGATTTTAGAAGGGTAAATCTCTGCTGACTGTGCATAGCCAGCCGGAAGATTGAGGCTTAAATCACTCAACACAGGGCTTTCTAATTTATAAAGCAAGCTATCCATTTGCTGTTTAATATCTGCCGTATTGCTAACAAATACATAGCTTCCGCGACCAAACTGAGCGGCTCGGGTCATAAAATAGCTATTAGGCGCGCTGCCTATGCCTACTGTAAAAAGGCGCGCATCACCCAGTTCGTTCTTTATTTGCGAGAACAATGCAGCTTCATTGCCTACCGCACCATCGGTAATAAAGACAACTTGTTTTATAAAATCTTTAGTTGTCGTGCGCTTAAGTGCGGCATTAAGCGCTGGCGCCATTTCAGTGCCGCCCCCTGCATTGAGGTGCTTTACAAAATCCCTCGCATATTGCTTGTTTCGTGTTGTTCCCTCTACGGAGGTTTCAAACAAACGCGTGGTATCATTGTTAAATGCAACAACATTAAATCGGTCTTTCTCACTCAAGCGGTCTATCGCTAATTGTAAACTCTCTTTTGCGTCCACAATCGGGCGACCTCCCATAGAGCCTGACGTGTCGATAACGAAGGTGATATCGCGATCAAAATCCTGTAAATCTTGGCTCTTCACTTGTGGCGGCATTAGCATAACAAGGGCGTAGTCATGCTGACCCTTCGATTCAGTGAAAATAGCTGCTTGTGGTGCACTAGAGGGCGAAGGCTGCCACTCTAGCCAAATGTCTCTGTCCATTTTGATATTGCTTTGATTAAAGGTGACAAGATAATTACCTGTGGATTCTGACCAATTCACACGGTGATTTCTGCTAGTGACGCTATTAAGCGTTAAACCAGTATTTAGTGTTGCGTTGAACGTAAGTTGCGGGCCTCCATTGCCTTCTCTCATATAAGGCGTGATAGATCTGGCATCGGGTACCTGATCTGTGGGTTCTCCCCAACCTGTACCTGATATTTCAGCCTCTATGTTCTCATTAAGCTGATTTAGCGGAGTGCCGGGCGAATAGCGAGGAGTGAGCGTAGTAGGCAAGTGAAAAGTAAATTTACCATCGCGGTAGTCTACTTGTTGTACATACTGAAGTGTCACCGTTATTTCCTCACCTGGCGCTATATTCGCGACCTGCTGGGTGAATAAATTTGGGCGTTGTTGCTCTGTTAAACTGGATTTCTTTCCCGCTTTTTTGGCCGCTTCAAATGCTTCTTTCGCTTCTGCCTTCGGCTTAATTTGACCCCGGATTATTCTGTCTCCTATACGCATTTCCATACTGTTAATCGCCGCGTTTTCATTAAGCGGAAAGGTGTAAACGGCATGCTTCCATTCATTACTGGTGTTAGTGAATTTTTGAGAGTAGGTAACGTGCGCAATCATGCCATTCACCTGTAAATCCACGTCAGTTGAATGCAAAAGAGCGGGGGAAGACTCACCGTCTACGCTTTGCAGCATCAATTCGCCAGACTCAGCGCGACTTAGCGGGCTAACTACTATGCCAAGCAAAAAACAGAGGAAGGAAGTAAGGATAAGCAACCTGTGATTACGCGGCTGAGTTACATGTTGCCGTTCCCTAAACCAAGGTTTGTGAGTATTGGAAGGTGTTAAATAATCCCGTTTGGGTGTTTTGGAAAATAGCATCAGGTAAGCTCGCTTTAGTATCGATACTTACCATTAAACGCCCTGAATAGGGCGAATTGTGAACAAAGATTATGGCAATTTAATGGGCAATGGTGGCGAATAGCAGATTTTAGAAATTAGTCATTTGTTGGTTGAAGCAAGATGGTCGCTGAAGTCCCGAGATATAGGAATAACGAAAAAAGTATGCAGTTTGTACTTTTGCTTTACTGGCCCAGAGCATCAACCAGCGTACTGAATTTAGTTCTTCCTACTGGAACACTCGCGCCCGAGTGCAGGTGTGCAATGTACTTCGCGCCTGAGTGTTGTTCAATATGCTTAACTTCATCAAGAGGTATCGCATAAGAGCGATGAACTCGCATAAATCCTTGAGGTAGAATTTGCATTAACCTGTCTAAATGCTTGTCATGCAATATGGTTTGATTGTCTTTAGTGGTTATTTCACTGTAGTGCCCAGCGGCTTGAATGAATTGAATGTCATCAACTTGAAGAAAGCAGAGCACATTGTTTTTGCGATATGACAACCGCTGACATTGGCCCTTAAATTGATGCAGAGAAAAGCGTTCTATCGCTTTACTTATTCTTTCTTGAGTAAATGGCTTACCAATAAAATCGAGTACGCCAAGCTCAAACGCTTCTAAAGCCCTGTCGGTATTCGCTGACACCACCACGGTGTGATAAGGGGCGGCAAGCTGTTGATGAATTAATGAAAAACCGTCTTTTCCATGCAAATTCAAATCTAGAAAAAGCAGGTCTGTGTCGCGGTTAGACAAATGCTCTTCTGCATCATCGAGGTTGGAAAAGCGATGAATAGTGGTTTTATCGTCGGTACACTGGTCGATAAAACGAGCAAGTCGTTTGGCAACCATGGGTTCATCTTCTACTAGGGTAATATTCATCATAGCGTTTGTAAGGTGATTTGTTCGGTCTGCTCGGCGTGCGCGTTACTTTGCTCACCCGAAACGAACGTTGTTGGAAATGTGAGCTTAGTTACCCAATACTTATCTTCAATAAATTCCACTAGCTTCCAGTTATTACCAAACGCTTCTGTGAGCCGGGCTTTAATATACTTGGTGCCAACACCGGTTCCTTCTTTATTCTCTAATGCTGATGTCTGGTAAGAATAGTGTTGAGTAAGCTGAGCTTTAAACAGCAAGGTAGTTGAATGTCTTTTATTCTTATCATGCTTGGCATTCTCTACGGACACACCCTGTGCTTCATCCTCTTGTTGTTCAGAAAAGCTGAGACTAAATAGATACTCTCCCGAGCCGTATCTGTTGTGGCTAAACGCATTTTCTATGAGGGTGAGTAATACTCCGGGAGGAATAAGCTGCTGCCCTTTGTTTTCTGACATCTCCGGCTTTTGCAGTGAAAAGTGGGCGTCGAAGCGGTATCCCATAATTTTAAGGTGACTTTCACAAAGGGCGACTTCCTGCTGTAAAGCAATTAAGGCTCTATCGCTTAAGCTGGCCATTTGGCGAAACTCCGATGCTAACGCCTGAATAAACCCAATGGCTTCTTTTGGGGCGATTTCAATCCACTCTTCAATTGCCGTCAGGGTATTGAGAATAAAGTGAGGCTGTAGCTGCTTCTTTATAAGCTCAAGCTGCAGACGCTGGGTGGTAAGCGTTGACTGCGTAAGTGCACGCTGTCTCTCAGCATGGGTTTGGCTTAGCACGAGTAGTAATAAAAGCGCTAAGCCACTAAACGAAACAAAGAAATATTGGTCCATAAACGAAAACCGGTTAATGAGAACGGGTGAAACAAATACCACTATTCCCATGGTCATTAACCACGCGTACTTCTTCCGTTTATAAATACTGGCCACACCAATAATAAAGCTAATGAGCAAAGACACACTGAACAACAAAAAGCTGCGGTAATCGTAACCATCGAAATATAACAATACCCCACAACTAGCCATAACCAACACAAGCAAGGTACTGATAAACCATGTTTTTGAATAGCGGAAGAAAGACAGGAAAAAGAGCGGTAGCACCAGGCTGATAACAAGGGTTAAGCCAAGGACGATTTCCATTCTAAGGATGTGCCACTGGTAGCTGTAACCGAATAGACCTCGCCATGACTCGGCCAAGATTAATAGAATCAGCATGGTGCATAGGCAGCTAAACCACAGGTATGCAGGCTCTTTGAGCGATGAAAAGTACACCACAAATGAATACATGGCGACAAGAACCAAGCCACTTAGCATCATTAAGGGCAATCGGATACGCCACTCATTAATGGCGGCAAGAGTTTCGAAGTCGTCTGTAAATACCCAATATCCACTACTTTGCGCGGTATCTGGACGAAATTTGCTGCTCAGCCTTACCATCACCGTGTTATCACCAGTATTCAGGTGCTGTGAAGGTAGTATGAATATACTGTCTATTTCACCTGGCAATTCTTTGCTCTCGGCTGTTGCAGGCATGCCGTTATCACCAATGTGATAACCGTTCAAATAAACAGAAAACGCGCCAAGTATAGAAACAAACAAGCCTTTAGGCGCACTCTCGGTTTGTTGTACACCTTGTGACCCATTTGATGTTGCGTTGAACGCAAGTGTGAACTTGAGCCACCTTACTTCATTAGACAGTTCGATGTCCGACTGGGAGTGAGCCTGCCATCGAGGATCGTTCTCCGCTGGTACTTCCTCTTGCCCAGAATAGAGGATGCTGACCTGAGAAGGAAATGTCAGTGAATGGGTGGGCTGTTCGTGCAAAAGTACAACGCCCCAAATGAGCATTGTCATAAGCATTAAGTAGAACCAATTGAGTTTTTGCACGGGAAGTTAGGGCGTGTTGTTTGTTGTTATTGTTAACACAGTACACAGTTTTTAACTGTTAATGAAGTCGAAGTAATGCACTTGGGGAATGCCTGATGCAGTTCAGGAAATAGGTTGCCGTAAACCGAATAATTGACGCTAAATTTGGCTGAAATTTATACGGAGAGTAATGTATGACACCCATTAATAAACTAGTAGCCTTTATCCTTTTACTTTTGTGGTATGCGCCACTTGAAATAGCCCACGCAAATGACAACCAACTGTTGTCTCAAGCAGAACTCAACGAGCTCTTAAAAGAATACAAATTAAGTGGCGTAAGCGTCGCGGTAATCGACGACTTCAATGTTGTCTATTCCGCCACAGCTGGGGAAAAGGTGTTCGGTTCAGGTGATTCTATTAACCAGTCAACGGCCTTTTCTACCGCTTCTATTTCCAAGCCGGTTACCGCGCTACTAGCGGCTATGCTCGAAGATCAAGGCAAGCTTAGTTTAGACGACTCTGTAGCTAAGTATCTCACCCGTTGGACACTGCAAAAAGAGCAGTTTCCCAACCCTGAGGAAATTACTTTTCGTCGGTTGCTCAGCCACACTGCGGGCACCACACAAAGTGGGTTTGCTGACTTTTATAAAGGAGACGCTGTGCCAACGGCTATCGATAGCCTAAATGGAGTAAACGTCCCCCGTTATGACTCGCCCATTAGCTTAGCATTTAAGCCTGGTGAAAGTTGGTCGTATAGCGGCGGTGGCTACGTTATTGTGCAAATTGCGCTGGAAGATCTAACTGGAAAGACATTGCCTGAATTAGCAGAAGAAATGCTATTTAAGCCGCTTAACATGGTTAACACCACAATGTATCAACCTGACAGCCCGCTATTTTTGCAAAATGTGGCAAGCGTTCATCACGACGATTTGAGCGTGATCCAATCTGGATATCCAATTTGCCCGCAAATCGCGCCTTCGGGAATGTGGAGTAATGCTCTTGATATGGCAACATTGATTATTGAAATGCAAAGAGCACTAAATGGCGATGATACAAAGGTAATCTCGCAAGCAGTGGCGCGTAATACTACTCAAATTGAAACCCTCGATGTTGTAGGTGGTTGGGGACTAGGCTGGATGCGTCTTGAGGCTAAAGGCAACCTAGAGTGGTTCTCTCATGGTGGTTCAAACACGGGAACAGGAGGGCAAATCATGGGCACAATGCGCGATGGTAGAGGTATCGCTATATTCGGTAACGGCGGCAACCCTGCTCGAATTCCGGTTATTGAAACAGTTATTGCAACGGTTGTGGAAAAGCTCGACTGGAAGAAAAGCTTGCCCGTGGTAAAGCAACAGATTCCCCTTAAACTGTTAAATGACTTTGAAGGTAAATACCTCGCAGGCTTTGGAGAAACCATCGAAATCAGCAAGCAGAATAACCAGCTTTTCTACCAAGGAAGACTGTTGCTGTGGAGTCATATTGAAAGTGGGGAGCTTGTTTACCTTGGTGACGGAGAATTTGGTGTGGAAGGTTATCCAAACCGACTTTCTCTTGAAACAGTAAGCGGTAAAAAGCGGCTGAAAGTGTCGCGAAAAGGAAGCGATAAGGTGTCGTATTTTGAATCTGCCCCAGAATAGGGGCAGTAAGATGGACAAGGCGAGTGTGTTACTCGCCTGCCATGGCGCGCCCTTTGGTTTTAACACTGGCTATCAGCATATAAATACTGGTAGCAAGTAAGCACGCAAATAAGTAACCCATCAACCCTTGAGGGCCTACTAAAAAGTTATCGGCAATAAGTGGGCCTACTACTGAACCCACGCTGTAGCTGAAAAGCATGACCTGTGTGGCGCATACAATGAAGCTAGCATCGAGTTTGTCGCAGGCCAGATTTATTGCCACTGGGTATAGGGCAAATATTGCCATCCCTAATAGAAACAGACCAGCTCCCAAAGCGTATATACCACTAACCGCTGCGGTTAATGTTATGGCGGCGACACCTAGTAAACAAAATAGCGCCATGAGTAACGTGCGGCCTAAATGCTTGGATAACGCAGGAATTAAAGGTTGAACTGCCATAGCGCCTAAAATAATTAAGGCCATTAAGCTACCCAAATCGTCATGAGCAATGCCCCGGTTTAATAGTTCAAGAGGCATTAAGCCGTAAATGGCACCTAGGGTTAAGCCTGACACTATGCAACCAATAATTGCGGCATGATTTAGTTTCGATATTTGCTTTAGCGACAGTGGCGTACTGTGGGAAGCTTCAGGCTGCTCGCTCTTTGCAAACAAAAGTACGCCAATGGCTAAAATCAACATGGTGAAAATGGCAGCAAAAGGAAGCATGCCGCCTACGCCAATAGCGCCAATACCTAACTGACCTAAAGAGCTTCCCCCGTACAGTGCGCCCATGTACAAGCCTAAACGTTTGGCTCTATCGGCTTCGTCGCCGTGTAAAAGCCACGACTCTACGATAACAAATACACCCGCTACAGCAACGCCAGCCACTAACCGAGCCACAAGCCAAACTGCGGTGTGAGCAAACAAAGGCATTACTACAATAGTTAGTAATAGTACGCCTAAACACAGCGCAAAACCGTGCTTGTAACCAACGCGGGTTACCAACGGTTCAATACTAAGGGCACCCACTAGTAGTCCAGCGTAAAAGCTGCTAGCCAGCCAACTGGCGATAGCCGTGTCTAGGTTGTAATGGCTGAGCATTAGTGGGATCAGACTCATCAAATAGCCAGACGCAACTGCGTACATACCCAGCGCAATAACGGGAACAGAAACCCGCGCTTTGGCTGGCGGGATAAGGGTGTTGTCCAAGGTAATGCCTTACATCAAAGGAAAGAGAAGATAATTTCGCGGCGCGAATATGAGGCAAATTCAGATATAGGTAAAATGAAAAGAAATGCTCGTAAAGATGCTAAAAATTGATGGTGAGGAAGGCGCTGCTAGATAGTGCATGCGCCTCAGATAGTTTAAGCATTAGCGCCTTAAATCATCCGGTGTATGGTCTGCCACAAATGCGTTTCTTTCGCCCATGGGTCTGTCTTCACCCACCGTACTGTCTGCAGTAGTTTGGAGCTCTATCGACGAGTTCACCTCTGCACCGATTAGAATGATATAGGCGGTTAAATACAACCACATAAGCAAAATAATAATGCCCCCAACGGAGCCGTAGGTTTTGTTGTAGCTTCCAAATTCATTGAGGTATATCGAAAAACCATACGAGGCTACCACCCATAATAAGGTGGCAAAAACTGACCCCGGCGTCACCCAGCGCCACTGGGCTTCTCTTCGGTGAGGGGCATATCGATATAGGGCTGAAAGCGCAATATTAAATAGGGCCAGCATAACTGGCCAAGTCACCCACATGGCTTGCTCGGTACTAAGGGCATTTGACGTCATCCAGTTTAATGCTTCGGGTAAAATAGTGATGCAGGCAAGGGACACAATTACAGTAAGGATCATAAATATGGTGCAGGTGATGCGTGCCAGGATACCTTTGAAAAAGCCTCTTCCTTCCGCCTCGCTATAGGTAATGTTGCATGCTTTTATCAGTGCGTTGGCGCCTTTGCTACTGCTCCACAGTGATAAGAGCAGAGTAAATAAAAAACTCCAGCCCAATGCAGTATTCGACTTCTCGGTTAAATTTTTAAGCTGTTCTTCAATGATGTAGCGACTGTCATTTGGTACTACATTTACCAGCAATGCCATGTGGCGTTGCAGTTCATCGGGAGAGACAACGAGCCCATACAAAGCAATAGTTGCCCCTAGTAGTGGGAAGATAGCCAGCAAGCAGTAAAAGGCAACGCCAGCGGAGATAAGAGGAATGTTGTCTTTTTGCAGGCTAGTGAAAATACGCTTTGAAATACTCCACCAACTTTTCAAAGAAAGCTCGAATGCAGATTTAGCGTGGTTGAAACGTTCCTTGCTCATGTGTCCTCATGTTTTGCCTAAACGATAGAACTCTTAGAGCTTGATACATGAAAACTTCGCTGTCGGCTTACATTAACTTAAAAAAGGAGCGAGAAAGAAGCTCTGTAAATCGTTCACAAAATCTGAATATGTGCGTGGCTATCAATGGTGGTGAAATTGTTGGTATTTCATTTATTGTAATTGAATCAATGGTTTGCGTTTCTTGGTTTGGATGGTTTGTAATTTGCACCTTCAACAGCATCGTAGCTAGATAGTAAGAGCTAGGTTATGCCATGCACAAACTAACGCGTTCACCTGATGGGATTTGCTAAAGGTGGTAGGCGGACAGTTATTCCTATTGTGTGGCGCCCCCTGTTTTTACTAGCTTTACATTTCGTCTTTCAAAAGGAGTGAACATTATGAGCAACACCCAAAACCTTAAAGGCAAAAAAATCGCTATTTTGGCAACCAATGGTTTTGAGCAAAGTGAGTTGATTCAACCAAGAGACAAGTTTATTGAGCAAGGTGCTGAAGTTGATGTGCTATCTATTGATGATCAGACAACAATTAAAGCATGGGACGAAGACAACTGGGGGAAGGACGTCAATGTTGATAAACAAGTTACGTCCGTTAATCCTGAAGATTACGATGCCCTTGTGCTACCTGGCGGTCAAATCAATCCCGATGTGCTGCGTACCAACGAAGATGCAGTTGCCTTCATCAAAAATGCAAACAGCGCGGCAAGTATTAAAGCTATAGGTGCTATCTGTCATGGTCCATGGTTGCTGGTGGAGTCTGGGTTAGCGAAAGGTGCAACACTCACTTCGTTTCCTAGTATCCAAACAGATCTCAAAAATGCTGGTGCGACCTGGGTTGATGAAGAAGTGGTGACCCACTCAAAACTAGTCACTAGTAGAAACCCAGATGATATTCCAGCTTTCGTAAGCAAAATTAGTGAATTGGTTGCCCAGTAAAAAAAGGAGGAAGTGTATGTCCACCTCAGCTACAAATAAAAAGGTTATCGCGATAACGGGGGCTTCCAGCGGCATTGGCGAAGAAACGGCAAAGCAATTGGTAGATAACGGTTTTAACGTTGCCCTCTTAGCGAGAAGTGAGGACAAACTGCGTGCCTTGGTTGAAGAGCTTGGCAATGATAATGCATTTGCTGTCAAAGCTGACGTAAGCGACTTTAATGAGTTAGATAAGGCGTTTAAACAGGTAAGCGAACATTTCGGTCGTATTGACGGCATTTTCGCCAATGCAGGGCGCGGCGCGAAAGCCGCCGGCATTGAAAAGGGGGACGTAGATGACTGGGATGGCATGCTGGGCGCAAACGTAAATGGACTGCTTTATACCGCAAAAGCCGGATTGCCGTACTTGCGCGATACGCAAGGCCACTTCATCATTACGTCTTCGGTCGCCGGTCGAATAGCTCTCAAAGGCTCTGTATATGGGGCAAGTAAGTGGTTTGCTTATGGTTTCGGTCAGAACCTCGCAGAAGAAATGCGCGAGTGGGGCGGCCGCTGTACAACTATCTGCCCTGGTATGGTGAATACGCCATTTTTCGATGAACCTAAGGAAGATAAGCTTCAGCCAGCGGATATCGCAAAATCGGTATTGTTTGCCCTAAGCGCAGAAGAGTCAGCCTGCGTTCGCGAGGTTTATGTTATGCCGGCGAAGTAAAGCAAAAGGCTAGTTGAGTATAATGATGTACCGTGTTTTTACAGTTCTTAATTGGCGTCAGCACGTTAACAAATGGGTCAGAACTGAATTTTATGTAGCTTTTGGCCTATGTGAAACCTCATGCAGAGGACGGTTGAGTTTAAACCGTCCATCTTTTTTTTTTGAGTTTGGAGCCAAGGAAACGGAGACAAACGAAGGGGTATTCGCTGGTGAATTTACTCAACGATCATTTTCTATAACAGCTTAAGGTTATCTTAATTGTTGAAAAAATGAACACATCGAGATAGTCTAATATAAGCCTTGAGCTGGTCTTGTTGTTCAAAAAGGGAAAGCAGAGTATGGATGCTCATGATGTTTCCGAGCAATAGATTATCAATAACTTCCCCATTTTTAGTGTTTATCAGTGAAAAGGTGATAACTAAAATGGAGACTGAATATGATACATCATGGCATCAATACACCTAGCGGTATGACCCCTAAATGCACCCATCATCAATCACAAGGCCGATTCAGGCGTCTATTTCCTCAACTCCCTCGACTTATCAGTAACTCGCATGATCTTCGTGAATGCGGTAAAAAGAACGGACCCATGGATTCCGAAGCAGAAGCCAAGTTGTCAAATATTGACCTGGGTTACGTATTCTTAGGCCAATTCATCGATCATGATATTACCCTTGATGTTACATCGAGTTTAAGTTCACGAAATACCCCTGATGACATCAATAATATCCGAACGCCTACCCTGGATTTGGATTGTATCTATGGTTCGGGTGTTGAAGGGACACCGCATCTCTACTATCACGCACCACCAAACGCCTCCGGCAAACCTAAACAAATAGACAAGTTGCACCTGCTGACGAACGGTGATGATTTACTTAGAGCAGAGAGTACTCCTCAGGGGCATTTAAACCAAGTGGCGTTGATTGGCGATCCACGTAACGATGAAAACCGAATAGTCTCTCAGCTTCAATTACTGATGCACTATTTTCATAATACGGTTGTCAATGAGTTACTAACGAAGGGCACTTATACGACGAAAACTGCTCTTTTCGAAAAGGCGCGAGAGATCGTGACCTGGCACTACCAATGGGTCGTTATTTATGACTTTTTACCCAAGCTAGTAGGTCAAACGGTCGTCGATGATATTATGTGTAACGGTCGACGATTTTTTACTGAAGATAACTCTCCATTTATTCCGGTTGAATTTTCCGTCGCCGCCTATCGCTTTGGTCATACAATGGTTACCAACCCATTAGACTTTAACGAAAGTCATAAAGGCGTAACGATGTTTGGTAGCGAGTTAGGTACAGGGTTCCAGAAGAATACGGCAGGAGCGATTAACTGGAGTTGGTTTTTTGGAGAAGATTCTCAGAAAGCGGGGGCGGTCGATGAAAAACTTCCTTCAGAATTACTGGAGTTGCCGTTTATCAAAAATGCTGAGGCATCGCTTGCCGTAAGAAATTTGCAACGTGGTCAGAGCTTTTCACTGCCATCAGGCCAGTCAGTGCACAAATACATGGAGTCTGTTTTAGGCGTAAGCCTGGATTCTCCCGATATGTCGATGTTCGAACTGCCGGGCAACTTAGCTCAAGCAACTCCGCTGTGGTTATACATTCTTTGCGAGGGAAGCCTCTCAGGAGGCAATCATTTGGGGTCTGTTGGAGGTTATATTGTAGCTGAAGTGCTTATAGGTTTGATTGAAAGTGACCCTCACTCGTTCTTAGGATCTAACCCTTCATGGTATCCAGAACTAAAAGTACAGGGCAGTCAACCCGCTGGAGCTTTCGAAATGGCTGACATCATCAAATATACTGATTTCGCGGCTTAACAAACAAGCGGAAGTATTTACTGAGGCGTGAAGATATCGACTCCTGTAAGTACGCTCTGTCAAAAGCCATTGTTGAGAATTAGATTAGTAGCACCAGAGTAAAATCGAACAGTCGGTTAGGTTGATGTAGAACGGATGAGACAGTTTTCAACATAGAAATATAGTAGCGGGGTAATGCAAAGGGCAGGGTTAGTCACTGCCCTTTTTTATTTGCCCCGCCTTTACGTTTAACCTGACTTATTAATTTCATGAAGCTATTCAGATTAGCCAAATAAAGTATTTTCCCCATCCTGTTACCCCTAATCTAGGTGTGTAGATAAGCGCTAGTTGAGTGAGATAGGCGATTGCAAACTCCTCATTGAAATGGCTTTCCCAAAGGGCCCGCGGCGCAATAACAATAACAGGAGAGTAAGATGTCTAACGAATTTACGGGTAAGACCGCTATTATTTCTGGCGCCGCTGGCGGCATAGGGTTAGCGCTGGCAGAGGCATTGGCAAGGCAGGGTATGAATATCGTCATGGGCGATATTGATAATGCTGCATTAACCGAATCGGGTAACGACTTACGAGAGAAAGGTTTTGATGTATTGACTTGCGCCCTTGATGTTACCGATTACGCTCAGTGGGAAGATATTGTAGCTAACGCCAAAGAGAAGTTTGGCAAGGTTCATATGGTCATCAATAATGCTGGTGTTGGCGGTACGCCGGGGAAAGTCGAAGATTCGGAGCATGAGACCTGGCGCTGGGTAA
Organism: Alteromonas sp. G4i13; assembly: GCF_054960505.1. Classification (NCBI taxonomy): domain Bacteria; kingdom Pseudomonadati; phylum Pseudomonadota; class Gammaproteobacteria; order Alteromonadales; family Alteromonadaceae; genus Alteromonas; species Alteromonas sp. G4i13. The sequence continues at coordinate 31,157 of NZ_JBHNYX010000025.1, forward strand.
TGGACGTCAACGTTATGGGCGTACTCTATGGCGCACAAGCATGCGTGCCAGCTATTAAAGAGCACGGCGAAGGAGGTTGGGTGCTAAACGTGGCGTCGATGGCAGGAATGATGGGCATGCCATATGCGGCGGCCTACTGCGCATCAAAGGCTGCGGTTGTCTCTATGACGGAAAGCTGGGTACCAGAATTAAAACCTTTTGGAATCCATACTTCTGTATTGTGTCCAGCATTCGTGAAAACCCGCATTCACGAGTCGTATAGAAATAGGCAGCAAAAATATGCAGTAGCCGCTGAAAAACGCATTGATAAAGAGAAGCTTAAAGCCGGAGCTCAAGCAGCCACTAAAGCAGTAGAGTCGGGAATCGATGCCTCTGTGCTAGCTGAACGCGTGATAGAGGCGCTTCAGTCAGAGCAAACTTATATTTATACCCACCCGAATTATCGAAAGGTTACTACGGCGCGCTTTAGCGCGATTGATAGCGCCTTTGTCGATGCTGAGCAGAGTCAGGCTGTAGGTCATCTTATTGATGATGAAATCGTGACTTTTTAGTTCATTCGCGGCTACGGTTTGCGTATAAACACACGAAAGTCCCCTGAAACTTGTCTTCCAAAAGCCGTTATATAACGGCTTTTGATGTTGTGAGAGTCTGAAGGTCAATGACGCGGTCACAGACTTTTTCTAGCTGTGTTCTATCGTGGCTGATAAAGAGCACCGTGCAATTTTCTTCTCTGCATTGATCGACAAGTAAGTGAGTAATTGCCTTACTTGTAATGGGGTCGAGCCTAGATGTTGGCTCGTCAGCTATAAGTAGCTTGGGCTTTAGTAGCAGCGCGCGCAGCAATGCAATGCGTTGAAGCTCACCTCCACTTACCTCAGAGGCGCTGCGCTCAAACAATCGCTGGTTAAGGCCTAGTTGAGATGAAAGTAAATCGGCACGCTTTTTAGACACCTTGTGGAGCTTTATTACGTCATCAATCAATGATTTAAGCGTAGTGTGATCGGCAAATGAACTGGGGGGATCTTGATACAGCTTTAGGGTTTGATAACGGTGTAAAAGCGTATGAAACGCAATATTGCCTTGATAGGGTAGAAGCCCAAGTAGAGCATCACCTAGAGACGTTTTTCCACTGCCGCTATCACCACAAAGCCCGACAATTTCGCCTTCCCCTAAAGAAAAACTAAGGCCAGTAAATAGTGTACGGTTACCTCTCATAATTGTGAGATCATTCACCGATACCAGCGGTGCAAACCTATGCGTTTTTTTTGTGGTAGCCGTCCAGTGTTGCGGAGCCGACGCAATAAGGGTTTTGGTATAGTTTGAAGACGGGGAGGACAGTATCTTGCGGGTATCACCTGTTTCAACCAGTTTCCCGTTTTTAAGCACCATACATTTACCACCCAGTGCCTCTGCCACTGAAACATCGTGCGTAATGGTAAGTAGCGTACCGTCGTTAGCTTTTTGCTTTAGTTGCTCAATAATATGATGTTTGCGTCCGGCATCTAGCCCTTTTGTGGGTTCGTCGGCTAGAAATAAAGGTGCATTAGTCGCTGATGCACAGGCAAAAGCGACACGCTGTGCCATTCCACCGGAAAGTTGAGAAGGGACCTTATCACTGTCGTCTTTAAGAGCCAGGTTTTCTAGCTGTGTCTTCGCACTCTTTTGTGCTTCGCGAGCACCGTTACCCAATGTAAACCGAAAAACTTCGGCGACTTGCTGGCGAATTTTCATCATTGGGCTTAGAGAATGCCATGGCTCTTGCGGCAGCATAACAATGTCTCGCCCCCACAATTGTTCACATTCACGTCGGTTGGCACGAAGCATATCTACACCGTTTACCAGAACATTTCCCGTAACCTTCAGTGCAGACGGTAAGTCGCCCATAATTGCTTGCGCTAGCAGACTTTTACCTGCCCCGGTTTCACCCAATATAGTCAGTGTCTCGCCTTGTTCAAGGCTAAGGGATAGATCCTCTACAATAATGGTGTCTTGCGCGTAAATTGATAAGTGTTCAATAGCAATGTATTGGCTCACAGTTTGCGCTCCAATGCATCATTCTTTGATAGTCTACTGCTGCTGTCAAAAATGAACTTATTTAAACGAGGTGTTTTGTCACTCTTCGCAGAAAGTAAGTGAAAGCCCAGTACGAGAACGAATAGGGTGGAAATAGGTTGTGCGAGCAGCCAAGGTGCTTCGTGATAGTATGGAAAAAGCTCAACTATCATCAGCCCAAGCTCAGGGCTGGGTGGTTTTAAACCAACATAAACGAAGCCCACCGATGCCATGGCGATAATTGAGGAGGAGGCACCAAAAGCAGCAAGTGATAACACGTCTTGTCGAATGGCGGGCCATATATGCTTATTAAATAAATAGCGTTTTGGAAAACCCATTAGCGCAGAGTTTTCCAGTGCAGGGCCTGTCACTACTGGTAGAGTGATAGCACGTACCAGCCTGAAGTACTCGACGGCCAGTACTAAGGAAATGGCTAAATACAGCATAATGAAAGAGCCTGGTACTAGCGCCGCGAAAAGAAGAATAAGTACCAGTCCGGGGAGCGCCAATATTGTATTGGCAATGAAATTCAACGTCGTATCTACCCAACCTCTACACCACGCTGCAATTACGCCCGTTAGCACGCCAATGATTGATGAACTTAGTACACACAGTGCAGCGAGAGAAAGTGATATGCGCAGACCCTCTGAGATTCTGGCTAACATGTCGCGTCCGAACTGATCTGTACCTAACCAATGTTGCGCACTTGGGGCTTCGAGCACTTGCTTTAAATTTTGTTGATTACCGTTTGTTCCCAATAGAACAGGCTCGCCCAACGCAAGTAATAAGAGCAGCATCAAAAGTGAAAAGCCAATCACTTTTTCAACAGGTAAGGCGGGTGTCTTCATTGGCTATACCCTCGATTCTCTCTCACCCTTGGGTCGAGTGCATACTGACTTAAATCGACTAGTGTGTTGACCAATACGAATAAAATGCCCATCAGCAAAGCTGTGCCTTGCAACATAGTGATGTCGCGGGCAAAGACAGCATGGGAAAGTCCGTGTCCTATGCCGGGCCAAGCAAAAAGGCTTTCAATCATAATTACGCCTTCAATTAACCCGATAAGCTGTATGCCCATGAAGGCTAGAGCAGGTATTACAATGTTAGGTAGCGCATGGCACCTAAACGCCTCTAGAGCGCTTAACCCTTTTATCTTGGCGAAATGGAAGTAACCCGATTGAACCGCATTAACAGTACTATTGCGAATTACGCGGTTTGATATAGCCGCCAGGCTTAACCCTAAGGTCATTACAGGTAATATGGTATAGACAAAGCCTGAAGAGCCCGCAACCGGAAGCCAGTTGAGCTCTAGAGCAAAAATAAAGATGAGAATTAGCCCCAAGCAAAAGACCGGTTGAGAGCGCACGAACGTGGAAAACACTAATACTGCTTTATCAAAAAGAGAAGCACGGCTTTTAGGAGTATTTTCACTTTTTCGAGCGCTTCTGATGCCGCTATAAATTCCCAGAGGAAACGCAATTAATGCGGATACCAGAATAGCGAGTCCAGCGAGAACAAGGGTGTAAGAAAGCTGATTTTGTAGCTCAACAACAATGGGGGCCCCCGTGACCAAGCTATTGCCTAAATCCAGTGAGGCTAAATCAGTCATCCAGCTTACGTACTGTTCGAAAGCGCTTCTGTGCAGACCAAGTTCTTCTGCTACGGCGTTAGCGGCACTTGTGCTTACCGCATCGTCACCGTAGCGGCCAGCCGCTATTTTGTAAGCCATATCTCCAGGTAGTGAACGGGTTATAATAAATGTGAGTGTGCCTACACTCCACGCCATCAGTACAGCTTGAAGCAGCCGTTGAAGTAGGATTTTTCTCATTATTATGGGGCTATTCTCATTTGAGATACGCGAAAAGAACGCTCGTAAGGGTCGAAGCTGAAGTTTCTTAGTCGGCTAGATGTCGCCGTTTGCTGCACATAGTACATAACGGGGATAAGAGGAACGTCTTGCTGAACTTCTTGCATAATTGATGATATCAATGATTTGTAAGCGTGTTCATCCGTGGTGTGACTCAAGGTCTTTAAATCGCTAAACACTTTTTCATTTTGCCAGTTCATTGGCCCCCAATCGCCGCCTTCTTTTGAAGAAAAGTCAGCCAGCATTATACCGAGAGGGTCTGGGATGTTAGCAAAGTTACGCGCCATAAGTGCAGTTTGCAATGTACCATCAGCATGCCCTGAAGGAATGGCACTTACATTTTCCATATGGACAGAGAGCTTCACTCCAATGCTAGCCCATTGATCTTGAATTGCCGTGGCAATGGTAATGAGTTCTGGCCGATTGGCGTAGGTAATCATGTCAAGCGTTAAAGGTGAGCCATTTTTGTAGCGCACTCCATCCTCACCTACTAACCATCCCGCGTCGGTTAGCAGCTGTGCCGCTTTTTTCCTGTTTAATAATAAGTCGCCATTTTCAACGCTATTTTTAATTGTTGGATTATTGTCAGCGTCACCCATTGAAATAGTATTGGTAGCATTATCTGTGGCAGTAGACCGAATATGCCAGTCTCGAATATTTGGGCCAAATAGCTGATCAGCAGAGATATTCGATATACGCATTACGCCAGATGCAATGCCTTTTCTGTCAATCGCTAAACTCAATGCTCGCCTTACTTTTACATCTGAGAGGATAGGATGGCCGCTATTTAACTTAACTAGAGTGGTGCGAGGGATCCTGTCGCTAAACACGTTTACGTCAGAGTCAGTGCGCAACATGCTAACCGCGGCAGGGTCGAGGTTGTACACAATATCTGCTTGCCCCGTTCGTACCATAAGCGCCCGCGTTTCAGAGCGGTGACCCGTTACGTACTCAACGTTTTCAATAACAGCGGGCTCGCCCCAATAATTGTCAAAGCGCGTGGTTGTAATATTGTGGGGAGGTTCAAAGTGCGTAATCTGATAGGGGCCTGTACCTATTAAGGTTTTAATTCGATTGAACTTGCCGAAGGTAGCAGGTGCCACGATCGCAGTTGCATAATTACTTAACAGGGAAGGGAAAGGACGGTAACTTTGGTTCAAGGTGAACTTGATAGAATATTCTGATACCACCTCCATGTTGGCGATCATATCTTTTGAAAATGGCGTTGGTTTACCAAACGCGACCGAAAGGCTTTTGTAGACGGCGTCGGCGGTCATTAACGTGCCGTCATGAAAATACACATCAGGACGTAAATTGAATGTCCAAACAGTAAAGTCCTCATCATTTGACCATGAGCTAGCAAGTCCTGGGATAAGCTGACCTTGGTTGTCCACGTCTATGAGAGTTTCCAGAATTTGCATTCGCGTAAACATGTAGCCGGTACTTGCCGGGTCGTTATTGACTGGTTCAAAAGGACCACTGATCAGAATTTTGTTTGTAGGTTGTGAAGGTGTGCAGGCACTAAGTAGAACGCTGGCAACGACGAGTAAAATTGTTAGATGTCTAATCCGCATATTATTTTTATGTATTCCCTTCGAGCCTTTAAGCTTTTTCGTGTCTATTTGAATCCTGTGAATCAGTATCAGTATTCTTAGGCTGACGCCCTGAATAGTAAAACAAAGATCCAGATTGGATAATATACGATTTGTTGAATAAATGTACAGATTGAGTCGGTAGGGCTAAACTACTTTTTGAAAAAATGCACTGGCTAATGACCATCAAGATATTAAGTAATGTTAAGTCGGTGCACAATATTTTCAACTTTTGTAATGGGCAGTTGGTCGTATGTTACATTGTAACTTTAAGCATTTATTAGTAATGCTATAGAGTGATAGTACTACAAATTAAAAAAGGGTTTTGAGCCCTATCAAACACACTGGATAACAATAATGAAAAAGCTTCTTAAAGCGGCAGTTGCTGTATCAGTTGCACTTGCGTGCACCCCCGCCTTTGCAGACAAAAACGACAAGAATGAAGTCTTCAGCAGTTCAACATTCAAAGCCATGGAGCTGAGAAATATTGGGCCTGCGTACATGTCTGGGCGTATCGCTGATATCGCAGTCGATCAGAACAATCCCTCAACATGGTACACCGCGGTGGGCTCGGGTGGCGTGTGGAAAACTACCAACGCGGGTACGACCTGGACTCCAATTTTCGACGACCAGCCAGTTTACTCCATTGGTGACGTGACCATTGCGCCAAGCAACTCAAATATTATTTGGGTAGGAACGGGCGAAAATAATGGTGGCCGTCACATTAGCTTTGGCGACGGTGTATATAAATCGCTAGATGGCGGTCAAACCTGGAAGAATATGGGTCTGAAGAAGTCAGAGCACGTTTCTGACATTATTATTCACCCTACAAATCCAGATATTGTATGGGTATCTGCCCAAGGGCCATTGTGGAGTGGCGGCGGCGAGCGTGGGCTTTATAAGACGACCGATGGCGGTGAAACGTGGAAGCAAGTGCTTAAGCCAGCTGACGAATGGACCGGGGTAACATCACTACTTATTGACCCGCGTAACCCAGACAAACTTTATGCTGCAACGTGGGCGCGTCAGCGTTCAATTGGTGCCTATGTGGGAACGAACGAAGGCGCAGGTATCCATACTTCCAGCGACGGAGGCGAAACCTGGACTGAACTTAAAACAGGTTTACCACAAGGCAACATGGGTAAAATTGGTATGGCTATATCACCCATGAACCCAGATGTGATTTATGCCACCATTGAAACCGATAATCGCGGTGGTGGCTTCTACCGTTCAGCCGACCAAGGTGCTAGCTGGACTAAAATGTCAGATGAAGTAGGCGGTGGTACAGGTCCTCACTACTATCAGGAAATATTCGCTGACCAACATCAATTTGACCGTGTTTATATTGCCAGTAACTACAGCAAAGTGTCGGATGACGGCGGCAAAACGTGGACGCCCATCAACACTAAACGCAAGCACGTAGACGACCACGCCATGGCGTTCCATCCTACCGCCCCAGATTTCGTATTGATGGGATCCGATGGTGGTATTTATATGTCTCACGACAGAATGGCGAATTGGCGCTTTATGGCGAACCTTCCATTAACCCAGTTCTATAAAGTAGCGCCAGATGACTCTAAACCATTTTATAAGATCTACGCTGGCGCACAGGATAATTCCACCCAAGGCGGTCCTTCGCGCACTATGCGTGAAGAGGGGATAAAGAACAAAGATTGGTTCTTAACCTTGGGCGGTGATGGGCACGGCCCAGCGGTAGAGCCTGGTAACCCTGACATTATGTATTCGCAGTGGCAGCAAGGAAATTTGGTGCGTGTCGATACGACTACCCGAGAAGGGGTGTATGTTAAGCCTCAGCCACTACCAGGCGACCCTGCAGAGCGGTTTAACTGGGATGCGCCGATTAATGTATCTGCACATGATCCTGCGCGTATCTATTTTGCCTCACAGCGGGTTTGGCGAAGTGATGATCGCGGTGACAGTTGGACGGCAGTGTCGGGTGATCTCACTAAAAACGGCAATCGCATGCATTCGCCACTTATGGGGCGCACGTGGTCAGTAGAAGCCGGCTGGGACCTGTATGCCATGACAGAGTTTCATACCATTGCCAACTTTGCTGAGAGCCCAGTAGATGAAAATATTCTGTGGGCAGGTACCGACGACGGTATTATCCAAGTGACCACTAATGGTGGTAAATCTTGGAAAAAGATTGAGCTAGATGACATTAAGGGCATTCCAGCCAACTCTTACGTGAACGATATTCGCGCAGATTTGTTTGATCCCAATACGGTGTACGTTGCCCTTGATAATCATAAATATGGTGATTACAAACCTTACTTAATCAAGTCGACTAATTTAGGGAAAAGCTGGACTTCATTAGCTGATGATTTACCTGAAAAGCACTTAGTGTGGCGTATTGTACAAGACCACGTAAATAAGGATTTATTGTTTATCGGTACTGAATTCGGTGTGTTTTTCTCGGTAGATGGCGGTAAAGACTGGGTTGAGTTAGACGGTGGTATGCCGACCATCTCAACCCGCGATGTGAAAATTCAACGTCGCGAGAATGACTTAGTCGCAGGTACGTTTGGTCGCGGTATCTACATACTTGATGATTATGCGCCGCTGCGTTCATTAACCGAGAAGTCGATGCAAAAAGACGCCATCTTGTTCGCGCCAAGTCGACCGGTTAAGTGGTTCCAGTTAGATGATAATCACACAGACTCTGATGGTGACGATCGCTTTGTCGCCGAGAACCCCGAGCACGGTGCAACCTTCACCTACTATTTGAAAGACAGTCTGCTAACGGCCAAAGAAAAGCGCCAAGAAGCCGAAAAGAAACTTATAGAAGACAAAAAGTACCCTAAGTATCCAAGCTGGGAAGCGGTTGAAGCTGAAAACCAAGAAGCTGCCCCAGCAGTGTATGTCGAAGTACGCGACAGTGATGGTGACTTAGTGAAGCGTGTAGAAGGTAACACAAAGAAAGGCTTACACCGTATTACCTGGGATATGAAATATTCACTCACTATTCCGCTTACTGACAAAGACAGCAAGAACAATGGACTCATGGCGCTACCAGGCAGCTATACCGCGACGTTATTTAAGCGAGAAGGCTCCACGGTAACAGCGCTTTCTGAGCCAGCGTCATTTGTATTGGAATCTATCTACGACGGCGCGCTGAAAGGTGCTACGCATGCTGAAATTGAAGCATATGGTAATGCGGTGAACGATGCGCAAAAACGTGCATTATCATCGACGACTGTACTGAAGCAATTAAAAGAAACCATGGACCTTTTGCGTACCGCGATTGATCGCACGCCAAGTGATGTGAACAGTCTTGAAGCGCAATACGCTGCTATTCAAGATGAAATTAACGGGGTAAACAAAGTTCTGTTTGGCCTTTCATCTCGCGATAAAATGGGTATTAAGCCTGCAAATGTGTTGAGCCGATTGAGCTATGCCCGTTCTGCACTAGGGTCTTCTTACGGACCAACACAGCAGCATAAAGGCCAGCTCGGTTACGCCAACGATGGTCTAGATGATGTAGTGAAACGAATCGGTACATTGCAGCAGCGTACTGTACCATCACTTCAACAAGCGGTGATTGATGCTGGTGGACCGTGGACTACGGGTCTTCCTGTAATCGCCAAATAGCGGTAATTAATCATCATTTTGCTTAGTACGCGGCGGTAGTTTTACTGCCGCGTTTTTCATTTTCTTTGCCAACTTTTTCGGTGCACACTTATTTTCACAGGTATGTATCGCGTAGTGAGATCATCATTGTTTTCTTTTTTGCTAGATTCAAGTTTTTCAGTGTCTTCTAAATCCTCGTCTGGTTTATCGGTATCTATTGCTGCACTACCTTTACTGCTTACATCATCTTTTAGCGTTGCCCAAGGTGCACCGCTCAACGAGGTAGAGCGCTACACAGTAACGGCTGCACGACCCTATTACGACGAGACGCTTTCGCGCATTTTTCCGCAATATGAGTTTGATAAAAGTGGCCTAGTAGCGCCGTTACATACCAATGATGTCTTACTTCAATCTCCTTCTGTGTCGTTAAATGGGCAGGGCGGGCAAATACAAAGCATCAGTATCCGAGGGTATTCGCGGTGGCGAATTCAAACCCTGCTAGACGGCGTACCGATTGTGAGCGACAGGCGGGCAGGGTCTAGCATAGGCTTTATTCCACCTGACTTTATTTCAACAGTATCTGTGTTACCGGGCGCCGCTTCCACTTACCTAGGCTCGGGAGCGATAGGTGGCGCGGTGAACTTGCATTTTGGGGAAATTCAAAAGCCTCACCTACGCGTTGGCTACAGCAGCAATCAACAAATGAAGGCGCTGAGCTATGCTGGCAGCACACGCCGTGCAGACAATAGCAACAGCCTAACTGAAGAGAGCGAGACAGACTGGAACATTTCATACAGAAGCGCCGACAATGGAGAAGATGCGAATGGGGGCTCGCTGTTTGATCAATTCGAACAATCAGGGCTATTTGTTAGACACAGGCCGGTAGATAGCGTCATAAAAGAGGCGTGGACGCTTTATTCTGATAATAACGACATTGGTAAGTCGAGCAGTGACTTCCCAGAAAGCAGAATAACCACCTACCCGGACAACACGCACTGGCTTGGCAAAATAGCGTTTGAAAGTCATCTATTTACTGGAAATGTCTGGTGGCATAAATCTAGCCTAGAAACCTCGGTGTTGCGACCAGAAAGCCGCATCAACGACAGCGAAAACAAGGCGTTTGACTATGGGTTTAACATAAGCACAGATACGCAGCTGAAAGACTGGGATTTGAACTGGCAGCTGCAAGTTACTGGTCGAGACGGCGTAGTGGCAGATGAGAGAGAATTCACATTAACACCAGCGGAAAGCGCGTTACCTGACACCACATCGCCCCGTTTCATAACAAACGCATTTGAAGCAGAGCTTGCCTATGAAGTGCGTACTCTCGATGCAAGGGAGATTACTACCGCAGCGGTTGCTGATGCCTCACGACAGTGGCAAAGCTTGTCGCTCGCCCTTGGCGCACGGGTTGACTGGCAGCGCCAGTCTGATGATTCAGATGCCAATACATTCCAATCTAGCACTGCTCAGACTAACACTAATCTAAGCGGGTATTTAGGCGCAAATTATCAGCTTTCTCAGCATTGGGCGGCCGGTATGTATGTGTCTAGCGCGTTTCGAAATCCTTCTTTAACTGAACGTTTCTTCGCTGGCGAAACGCCTCGCGGTACTGTGTTGGGCAGCCTCAAACTTGAAACAGAGCAAGCGTTAAATATGCAAGCCAGTGTTGCTTACAGCAGTGAGCAACTGCAAGGCTCGATTGAGGTGTTTAATCAGAAAATTGATAACTATATTGAACGCATTATGGTTGCTGAAGATGTGCTTCAATATTCTAATTTAGACAGTGCAACGATAGAGGGGGTGAGCTATCAACTTAGTTGGCAATCGCACAATGACGCAATAGACGCTCGACTTAGCGGAATGTGGATTAGCGGTGAAGACGATTTGGGTAATAGCATCGCAGATATACCTGCAAACAGTCAGAGGCTTGATTTAGGCGTTCAATGGCAAGCTGTGCGGTTTTTTACGGTATTTGCCTATCGTGCAAGTAAGACGGATATTGCTGACGGAGAGCGAGCTCTTGATGAGGTATTTACGCTGGACATGGGCGCTGATTGGCAGTTACACGAGCGGGTTCAGCTTCAAGTTAGCTGGCGCAACTTAACCAATCAACAGTATTACACCAGTGCCGATGACAAAGCGGCATTTGCGCAGGGCGAAAGTGTTCAACTGGCGATAACTTATCCGTTATGAGTTGTTTAAGGGCTGACGAAATTTGTTCTTTCGATATTTACTTTTCATGGTGGTGTACAGCATGACAAGGCCAGTTACCCACAGCACAAAAAGCAATAGGGCAGCGGGCAAAAACAGCCATAGCTTAGCGCCCTCAAAGAACCAACTACCGTCATGAATAGCTTCAATGGTGTCTGTGCGTCGGTACGCAACCTGAAGTACATCACCATTTTGTGCATTCAGTTGAACTTCCCAATGGTTCTTCCCTCGCACTTTAATGATGCCTTTTGTGGGGCGCACGTCTAATCGGTCTATATCTTCCCAGCTGTTTAAATTAACCTCAGGCACTTGTTTTACAGCGTGTAGCACGTCGTCGAAGGAAATCGTAGGCCCGTTGGTTTGGGTATTCTGCACTTTTTGTGTTGGTGGTTGGATCCAGTCGAATTCTTTTTTAACCTGCAATAATAAACCGCTCGCAATAACAATGATCACAGGAATAAAAATAACCAGCGACAGCCACAAGTGAATACTGCGGCTGTATTTGCGACTGTTCTTGCGAAAGGAACCGGACATGAAACAACACTAATACTAAAACAATGAAAACATTGCTCACTATACGGTAATCTCAATAGGCAGTAAAAACACTCTAACGCGAGGTTTACCCATTTAAACGGAATTGCTTAGCGTCATTTGATTGCAGGGTGATTAAAGTGAAGTTTCGTGTCGCAGGTAAGGGAGGCCACAGATTCAGTCAATGTCATTTCACCTATCTCTTGCCATTGGGCTTTATCTATCCCTGCATCGTTAAAATTGGCAGCAGATAAAACCCAAGATAGCGTCTTATTTGGGTAATGCTGCAACGACAATTCATCCCTAAAATCATCTTTATTCACTAGCGGTGTATCAGGTTTTAACGACGCTTTTAGCCAGTAAGGACCTTGCCTCACGTTATTCGCTATTTCGTCGTTGGGGAGCAATACTTCTGCCAAATGTGAAACAGATCTGAAACGCGCATTCGCATTTTTTCCGCTAAACGCTTGATCTGCTTCTTCAAGATCGCTTTCCAAGCGATAAGCGGTGAGTAATTGACTGAAAGGCGGCAATTCGCCCAGAGCGGGCTCGTTGGTCATAGGTAAGTTGGCCACGTGCTGGGTTTTAGTGCCACCCAGCGAGTGCATTAAAAATATGTTTTCAGTAACCGTACTTTGGGTATTGGGGAAAAGCTTGATTGCCATACCAAAAGCACGCTTATCTCGCTGCTTTGTGCCGCTTAAGCTGACTGACGCTCTTACGATAACCGGCACGTTTGTGCGTGCTTGAAAAAGCCCGGAGTAAGGGCTGCTGTGATTAATTTTCCATGTGCCAGCGAAGCAAATACCATTAGCTTGAAGTAGCTTATGCTTGGTACCTAATTCTATAAAATTTGCGTTGGAAGAAAGGGTTCTTTTAGCGTGACTTAGCAGCAGGTTTTCACCGTCAGCATCGAAGTGTTTCCGCGACACTGCATATTGCGGTAGCGCCGAATAGGGATCTGAAAAAACACGGCTTTTTACTTCTTCGAACGAAGTCGACGTTGTTGTGAATAGCGATTGGTTTTCAGTTGTATCAGAAGAAGCGAGTGCGTTGCATGACAATAAAACTAGTGCAAAAAAACGGCACGCCGTGAAAGTATTTTTATATGTAATAGGTCTTTGTTGATACTGTGTAGTTCGAAAAAGGCGCATTGACATGGCGTGCTCCCCTGGTATCACTAGAAATCAACAACTTCTTCATACCCAAAAACGCATGGGTGAACATTTCACCCCAAATCAGCTGCTGGGCCGCACGCACACCATAGGTTGTGTTGCTGTTGAAATCACGCAAAAGTGTAATCTTGATTGCACCTTATGCTATTTATCTGAGCATTCGCAAGCGGTTCGCGACATTCCCATTCAAGAAGTGATTAAGCGATTAGACAATGTCTTTCCTCACTATGGTCCTGGTACCAGTGTACAAATAACCGGTGGTGACCCTACGTTAAGAAAGCGCAGCGAGCTAATTGAAATTGTCGAATATGCCAATAAGCTCGGCTTACACACTGCACTGTTTACCAACGGTATTGCAGCTTCCCGTGACCTGCTTGCAGCTTTAGCTAAAGTTGGCTTAAACGATGTCGCTTTTCACGTTGATACCACCCAAGAACGTAAAGGTTTCCCTGATGAAGCATCGCTAAATGCTATTCGCGAAGAATACATAGAACGGGCCAAAGGCTTGGGGCTTATGATTATTTTTAACACCACCGTGCACACCGATAATTTCAAAGAATTGCCCATGCTGGTGGATTTTTTTGTGCAGCATGCAGACGCCGTAAGTTTCGCCTCATTTCAGCTACAGGCAGAAACAGGCCGAGGGGAATGGGGAGCAAGAGCTGATGTAATTGACCCCGTAACGGTGAAAGCCGCTATAGAAAAAACAATTAGCAAAGCGCTGCCGTGGGAAAAAGTACGTATTGGGCATAACGACTGTCATAGCTACATGCCAACGTTAGTGGCTGATAAACAGGTTTATTCCGTCGTTGATGATGCACACTTATTTGCGCAGTTCATTGAGGATTTTAAGCACATACAAACAACCCGGCAGCACGGCACGGCACAGATCATATGGGATTACAGTAAAGCACTGCTTGCTAGGCCAAAGTGGATTTGGAAGCTTGCAAAAGCGACCTCATTGAAGCTGTTTGAAATGCGTAGCAGCCTTTTCAAAAGCAAAGGACGTGTGCACAAACTGTCGTTTTTTGTTCAAAATTTTATGGATGCCAACGCCCTTCAGCAAGACAGAATTGATGCGTGTTCATTCATGGTTATGACCGCAGATGGTCCCATCTCTATGTGCAAGCACAACGCCGAGCGCGATGAACATATATTGAAACCTCTGACATATACCGACCGCCATGGGCAGAAAAAGCAGTACCAGCCATTGGGAGAACGTTACAAACAAAATAATGTAATACCCATTCGCGAAATCCCAGATACAGCTACACCTAGTTTGCTGTCAGCAAATGCGCTTAGTACAAATGGCAAGCGTCACCATCCAGCCAAAAGCGTGTAAGGAGAAGATCATGAAGCCTCGCCGATTTCCTCAATTTGGGAGTGTGTTAGCCATTATCTTGTCCATGCTGCTGTTGTATATTTTACCAGCTGCCAACAGTAGCCAGGCGTCTGATAAGCAGATAATTGACTACAGTGTTGAAACCGCAGCGATAAAAGAGCTTAAGCAAGCCTATCGAAAAGCATCGCAAGACTGGGAATATGTACTCCAACACTATGTAGATGAGCAGGGACGAACCGATTTCAAAGGGTTATCTAAAGATATAGCGCCCCTTGAAAGCGTCATTAATTTTATTAGTTTTGCTAGCCCTGAAATGACCCCTGAATTGTTTGACTCACCACAATCCATAATGGCCTATTACATCAATAGCTATAATGCGTTAGCCATGTACGGTGTCATTGAAAAAGGTATTCCCGATGGCTTTACCAGTTTCTTTTCACGAGCAGCTTTTTTCAAGTTTCGCGATGTGGTGATTGGCGGTAAAGTCACAAATTTATATGATTTTGAAAACGATGTAATTAGACCGCTTAACGAGCCCAGAGCCCACTTTGCGCTTAACTGCATGGTAAAAGATTGCCCAAGGCTACCGCAAACGCCGTTTTATGCAGAAACCTTAGACGACACCCTTGAACAAGCCACCCGTGAGTTTTTTGGGAGTAAGAAACACTTTTACTTTGATGACAAACGCAAGCGCGTGTACGTTTCGGAAATCCTCGATTTTTATACTGAAGACTTTGTCGCTTCAGGCAAAGTAAAGGACTTGCCTCAATACATTAACCAGTATCTAGCCGAACCTATTCCTAAGAATTATAAACTGCGGTTCATTGATTATGACTGGCGTATCAATGCGCAACCGGAAAAACCGAAGGTTTCAACATCTACAAATAGCGACGTTGATAATGCTTCAAGTCAAGCCACAACGAACCCCATAGTTAAAGCTGCCCTTACTCTGCATTCTAACGAAAGCAAAGTGTCAGGTTCAGCCCATGCACTAGCGTCAGAATCAGCGCTATTAACTACGCTGTCATCTACGCCGCTGCTAGAAACAGACGTAGCGACAGACGTAGCCATGACCGAATCAACAGACGTGCCCTTTATACTTACCAGTTCGCCCAACCAAACAATCGTCTTGGAACTTTATACATCCCAAGGTTGCAGCAGCTGTCCGCCTGCGGAAAAATGGATTTCAGGGTTTGTAGAGAGCGATAAATTATGGACAGAACTGGTTCCCATAAACTTTCACGTGGACTACTGGGATTATCTAGGCTGGAAGGATCCATTTGCTGACAGTACTTTTAGTAAACGGCAGCGAGACTACAAGCGTGTAGGCAAAGCAAACACCATTGCCACGCCAGGTTTTGCTTTAAATGGTCGTGCTTGGAATGGATGGTTTCGGGGGCAGTCGTTACCTAACCGAGTCGCCCCTCTGTCTGGTGCGCTTCATGCTTCGGTTCAAAACAACATCGTTGATGTGTCCTTCAACAATACCAACAGAAGTACATCGAACACGCTAGTTGTTCACGCTGCGTTAATTGGCTTTGGCATAGAAACCTCGGTCAAGCGGGGAGAAAACGCTGGGCGTAAACTCACTCACGACTTTATAGTAGTCGATTATGAAAACGCGTTATTGAGTAGCAACGGCGACAATGCTCATACTCAGCAATATGTGGCTAGTCTGCCCTTGCCCAGTAATACTCATATAAAAGCCAAAAAACACGCCCTCGTTGTTTGGGTCTCTGATACTAACGACCCCTCGCCACTTCAAGTTGCCGCGTCTTGGTGGTTACAAGGTTCTGAGTCTATGTGACGTAGATAGTTATTGTTTTAAAAATGAATTGCGCTTTGCTTTCTTAGTTATCCCAC
The DNA here is from genome assembly GCF_054960505.1 of Alteromonas sp. G4i13. Lineage (NCBI taxonomy): Bacteria > Pseudomonadati > Pseudomonadota > Gammaproteobacteria > Alteromonadales > Alteromonadaceae > Alteromonas > Alteromonas sp. G4i13. Next base: position 47,384 of record NZ_JBHNYX010000025.1, read on the forward strand.
GTAGAGTAGATGTTATCGACAATTTTCGGAGCACGGGGTTTGTGCTACCACATTAGGGTTAAAACAGATGAAGCGAAACAACACCCCAAAACCGCAAAAATTATCGCAAGAAGCATCACTTAGTATCCCTCAAGAAGCGTTTGATTGGTACGATGAATACGCCCACGGGGACATAGACCGTCGAACGTTTTTAACCAGGCTTGCTTCGCTTTCAGTTGCAGGTTTGACCGTGAGCGCTATTGGTGGCGCACTGATCCCTGACTATGCCAAAGCAGAACAGGTTTCGTTTAACGACCCTGCAATTAAAGCGACTTACGAAGTTTTTTCCTCGCCCAAAGGCCATGGTGAAGGCGGCGGTTATTTAGTGCAGCCCACTAGTCTGCCGGAATCTGGCGTTGCGCCTTGCGTTTTAGTGGTACACGAAAATCGCGGGCTTAACCCTTATATAAAAGACGTAGCCAGAAGGCTCGCTATGCAAGGCTATGTAGCGTTTGCACCTGACGCGCTGTTTCCGTTAGGTGGCTACCCGGGAAATGATGACGATGGTCGTGCTATGCAAAAGAGCCTTGATAAGGACAAGATAGAACAAGATATGGTAGCGGCAGCACTGTGGTTAAAAGAGCACGAAAAAACCACAGGCAAGCTTGGTGTAGTAGGTTTTTGCTTTGGTGGGTATATTGCTAATTTTCTAGCAGCCAGCATACCTGACAAGGTGGACGCTGCTGTTCCTTTCTACGGGACCCCAGCGAAACAGCCCTTAGTCGATCAAGTAAAAGGCCCTTTATTGATTCACTTTGCTGAAAACGATAAGCGAGTGAATGCGACATGGGAGGAATACAAAGTAGTATTAGAAAAAAATGCTGCTGAGTACGAGGCCTTTACTTACGCTAAAGCACAGCATGGCTTTCACAACGATTCAACAAGTCGTTATAGTCCCAAAGATGCTGAACTAGCGTGGCGTCGAACGGTAGACTTTTTTGATAGCCATTTGAAATAGTAAAATGTGAAGCGGCCTTGTTAGGCCGCTTTTTTTGCTTAGTTTTTACCTGCGATTATTTTATCCATGGTAATGGGGAAGTCTCGTACTCTCACTTTGCATGCATCATAAATTGCGTTAGCGATGGCGGCGCCTGCTCCAGTAATGCCTAGTTCACCAATACCTTTTGCACCCACTGGCGATGCGGCATAATCTGCCTCTTGTAAGAAATCCAGGCTAACTTCGGCAATGTCCCGATTGACTGCCACATGATATTCACCAAAATCTGGATTTACAAAGCTTGCCGTGTCTCTATGGTGATAGATCCCTTCAGTAAGTGCGTAGCCAGCGCCCCATACCATTCCCCCTTTTATTTGAGATGCAGCTGTTTTCATATTCAAGATTTGCCCCGCGCTGAACATACCGTATTGGCGAAGTAGCCTAACTTCACCCGTGTATTCATCTACCTCTACTTCCGCGAAATGAGCGCCACATGAATACTGCTCATCATCGCTGGTGTCATCTTCGGATACGCTACCGGTTGCTGATATGGGGAATTCGCTGTCGGACATAAAGTTGGCGAGTAATACCGGACTACTTACTTCATCATCATCACCTTGTGCAAACGAGACTAACTTTATTTGCCCATCTAAAATTTGTACTTCAGCTTGGCTAAGAGCTGGGGGCAACGCACTTTTTATGCTATCGATAAGCGCTTCACAGGCTTTTTTAACCGCCGAACCAGAGCTTGCTGCGCCAAATGAGCCACCTGAACCACATGAAGCAGGGTAGCGGCTATCACCGAGTTTTACTGTGACATTGTCTACCGACGTATTTAAAGTATCGGCGGCAATTTGTGTGAGAATAGTGTAGGTGCCTGTACCAATATCTGTCATATCAGTGCGAACCGTTACCTCACCGGTAGCACTCAATTCCACTTCAGCGGAACTTTCCACCAGCACATTCATACGCATAGCACTCGCTACGCCATGGCCGATTTGTTTACCCGGTGTGGGCTGTGTTTTATGCTGCCACTTGAAGTTTTGCGCGCCTTGACGAAGGCACTCACCTAAGTTGTGGGTGGTAAACCGCGTGCCTTTCATAGGGTGAACTACCGGCAGGTTTTTTATGCGAAACGTAAGCGGGTCGACACCAGCTTCGTGGGCAAGTTCATCAATGGCCGATTCAAAAGCAAGGGAGCCAATGGCGTCTCCAGGAGAACGGGTAGAGTCGATAAGCGGCAGGTCTACGTCTTTGACCCTATGCGTACTTTCAATGAACTGAGATTTATAGGTAACCCGTGCGCCAGCCCCTGTTGCTTCGGCAAACTCATAGCCCTTGGCTTTTGGCATAGCGCTTTTGTGTTGTACGCTTAACAGTGCATGATCATCACCAGAAGCAAGGCTGATTTTCTGTATGCTGTGCCCTCGATGAGGGGTGTTATAAAAGACCTGACGCCTGCTTAACACCACTTTGACAGCCCGCTCTAAATACCTGGCCCCTATACAAGCGAGCGTTGCATCGTAATGAAGACCTAGCTTAGAGCCAAACCCGCCACCTACAAAGGGGCTCTGCACTACGATGTCTGCTTCATCCATTTCAAGCGTAATCGCAAGCGCCTCAACAGCCGTCGCTATAATCTGAACGCTACAATAGACCTCAAGCTTTCCATCTTTAAAGTCGGCAACCGTGGCGTGAGGCTCCATAGCAGCAGAGATTTGGCTGGGTGTAGTATAAGTTTCGTTAATGCTTGCTTGGATATCACTTTGCTGCGGTTTATCACCGCTAGACGCATCTGCCTCAAACCCACCATCTAGCGACGCTGGTTTTTGCGTTGCATCATCGAATTCTGTCAGCAAATCTGGTATTTCACCGTCTATGGTGAAGGTTACTAGACTTGCGGCATAGCGTGCTTGCTCCAACGTATCAGCAATAACTAGAGCGACCGGCGCACCGAAATGACGAATGTTAGGTTCGTTAAGTACGGCGCGACTTTGAGTAAACCTGCTTTCATCTGCAGGCTTGCTAAATGGCTTAAGAGTACCTGCATTTTTATACGTGATAACTGCATGTACGCCTTCGGCCTGTTCCGCTTGCTCTGTATTAAGGGATGTGATTTTACCTACGGCAGTATCACTTGATACAACCCAGCCTATCAAAGGAGTGCGATCGCTCATATGCTCCGCAGCGTACCTTGCTTGACCTGACACCTTTGCTGAACCATCAACTCGATTAACTGGCGTCCCTACAGTTTTGGCATTATGCGTTGTCATATAAAGCTCCTTCATGTCCTGGGTGCTTTACCTGATGTTCTGCTAACTCTAAAAGCACTTTTGTTAACGTCCTGCGCAATAGTTCTGGTTTAAAGTCATTACTGCCAAACGTTTTTGCTTCGGATAACTCAGCTTCCGCGGCTTGCAATATGACTTCTTGGGTTGGTTCCGCGCCTTCAAGAACACTGATTGCTTTTTGCGGATACCAAGGCTTGGTGCCCACACCACCAAAGGCGAGAGAAAGGTCTTTAAAACGACCATCTTCAATTTTCAATCCAGCCGCAACAGAAACGAGTGCAAACGCATAGGAAGAACGGTCGCGTACTTTGTGATAGTACTGAGTACCGTTTGCTTTTTTCTTTATGCTGACATGGGTGATAAGTTCATCTTCGTCTAATTGGGTTTCTATGTGCGGCGTTTCGCCCGGCTCACAGTAGAAATCTCGTAGCGCGATTCGACGCGTTTTGCCATCAGGTTGCTGCGTATGTACCTGTGCGTTAAGCGCAATCATGGCTACGGCCATGTCGGAAGGGTGTGTGGCGATACAGCTCTCGCTAGTGCCAAATATGGCATGAATTCTATTCATGCTGTTATATGCGTTACAGCCAGTGCCTGGCTCTCGTTTATTACAGGCTTTTGTGGTGTCGTAAAAATAATAACAGCGGGTGCGTTGTAGCAAATTGCCTGCAGTGGTTGCCCTATTTCTAAGTTGAACTGTTGCACCGCTTAATAAAGCTTGCGCAAGTAAAGACACATTGGGCTGCGTGTGAGCGAACTTCGCTAAGTCAGAATTAGTCACCATGGCGCCAATATAATAGTAATTGTCATCTTCGCTGATAGTGTTAGCTTTATCCCATTTCGCAAGACTTACTAATGTTTTAGGCGTTTCTACCTGTAGTTTCATTAAATCTATTAGGTTTGTACCTCCGGCCAAAAAACGTGATCTTGTGTCCAGGGGCAGGCTACTCAACGGCTTTTCGCCGTTATAATGATGAAGAGTGAATGGCTGCATTATTGTCTCTCCAAAGCAATGACATCGGTTATAGCATCCACAATATTAGGGTAGGCGCCGCAGCGGCATAGGTTACCGCTCATGCGTTCGCTGATATCTTCTTTCAATGAAGCTTTACTGTGACGAGTTTGACTATAAGTAACTGCGCTAGGGTCTTCATTTTTCATTTCCCTAAGTAGGGATACGCCTGAACATATTTGACCAGATGTGCAATAGCCACACTGAAACGCGTCACGCTCGATAAAAGCTTTTTGCAGCGGATGAAGACTCTCACCTTCACCGATGCCTTCAATAGTTGTGACTTCAGCGCCTTCTAACTGGAATGCAAACACTAAGCATGCATTAATACGCTTGCCGTCAGCGATAACGGTACAAGCACCACATTGTCCGTGGTCACAACCTTTTTTGGTGCCAAAAAGTGATAAATGCTGGTGGAGAAAATCTAACAAAGTCGTTCGTGGATCATCGGGAAGACTGACGTCTCTCCCGTTGAGATTTAATGTTGCCATGGAAGTATCCTTCTACCAATGAGCTCAATTTCGGTACGCCGATGAAATGAGCGAAACCAGATGTACAATGTCGTTACGCCAAGTACGTTAATTTGGTTTCACTATGTGTTGGTAGAAATTACGCACCCGACAGCCAGCGATAGATGCAAATGGCCAAGTAGTGTAAAATATGCGAAAGCGCACGTAGCGCTACACTGTAATCCATACCAATTATTGGCTACTCCACTTTTCAGGCCCATTTTCATGATCCACAACGATGTTTTACGTCGCCTTCGTTATGCATTAGCTATCAACGATACCGCCGCCATAAGTATTTTTAAATTAGTGAACTACGACATGGAAATTGATTATTTACATGCTGTGATGAAGCGGGAAGGCGAAGAGGGCTATCTGCCGTGTCGCGATAAGATTATTGCGCTGTTTCTAGATGGATTGATTATTAAAAATCGTGGTCGTCAAGAAGGGCAAATGCCACAAGAGCTGGGGCCAAAAGAGCGATTAAGTAATAATGAAGTACTGCGCAAAATCCGTATTGCGATGAGTTATAAAGATGACGATATGATAGCGGTGCTTAAATTAGCAGACTTTAGAATGAGTAAAGGTGAGCTGTCGGCGTTTTTTAGAAAGCCAGACCATCGCAACTTTAAACCTGCTGGCGATCAAGTGGTTCGCAATTTGTTGCAAGGTATGGTGAAAAAATATCGACCGGAGTCCACGCGACAAACTTCGCATAAAAAATCAGATAGCTCAAGTACTTCTGGTACTAAGCCAAGCTCATTTAATAAAGGCGCTAGCAAACAAAAAGAAGCGGCTGGCAAAAACACCAATACTAAAGTGTCGCCAGTGAAAAAAAGTGATGCAGGTTCGGTTTGGGGAAAGCTCCCTAAAAAATAAAAGCGCTGTAAAAATAGGCGTTGAATAAAACGCATCTGAGGTAAAGCGCGTAAGAGGATAGACTAAGTGCTGTTGTGAAAAGAAAATTACCCCTCACTTCTATGCACTCGTTTTTAGGCAAAGCAAGATTGCCTTGCCTTAATTATCTATATCGCTAAGGACGACTATTATGAGCCGACATTTCGATAAGGCCGAAGGCCTGTATGAAGAGAAAGATGCCGCGACACAAGGTTTTGTGTTCAACCAAACTATGCTGCGCATTGCCGACCCCAAGCGTTCGCTAGATTTCTATACGCGAGTTATGGGAATGACGCTAATTAAGTGTCTAGATTTTGAAGAAATGAAGTTCAGCCTTTATTTTTTGGCGGCAGGTGATGATTTCTCTGATATTTCTGACGATGTAGACGAACGTACTCAGCAAACTTTTGGTCGCCCGGCCATGTTGGAGCTAACCCACAATTGGGGCGATACACCAGAAACAGTGGATTATCATAACGGAAATACAGAGCCAAAAGGTTTTGGGCATATTGGTTTTCATGTGCCTGATGCTGAAGCTGCATGTGCACGATTTGCATCACTAGACGTTCCTTTTCAGAAAGGGCTTAATGATGGTTCTATGAAAGGGATCGCATTTATCAAAGACCCAGACGGCTATTGGATCGAAATTTTCAACGCGTCTAACGTATCCGCAACTTGCGCGCCCCATTTGAAGAAGTAGGCGAGGCACGCACTACGGTACCATTTGCTAGCTGGGTTTTAAGTAGCAAGTAGTATCAGAAGTCACTGTTTACAAAAAAGGGTAGCTTAACTGAATAAGCTACCCTTTTTTGTTTAGTGACCTTATGGAACCCTAAATTATAGGGTTTTATTTTCAAGCCAACCCGTTCATTACTTCGCTTCTAACGTTAATTCCACACCGCTAAATTCGGTATGTAAGTCGTGCTGGGTATTAAGCAAGAATAAGCGATTCGCTTCTACCTCAGCTTCATTTGCCAAATAACCTTTCACCGCTTTACTGCGCGCGTCAGCCAGAAGGATTAAGTCACTTTCAGGGATATCAATGTTGTTACGTAGTTTGTTGTATCGGGCAATGCTTAATGCTCGGTTTACACTTTCTTCGTTAATGACTTCCTTATTGTTATCAGCACTCTTTTGGCTCTGTTCATTGTCTGAATTTGCGAGTTCAGGGTAAAGCTGCGCCACCATGTTGTCATATTCTTGATTAAGGTCAGGTGTAAACACCTCAACATAGTAGGATAAAAGCGCATCGGCTAACGGGCCTTCCAGTGGGATATTACTGCCACTTATTGAGTCTCGCTGTACGCTGCCAGGGGTGTTGGAACTTTCATTTTCACCGCCAGCAAGAGAATTTTCGTTGGTACTAGCGTTGCCGGAAGTAGCAGATGCATCAGCATCGCCGCTTCTTGTTAAAAGTGTAGTGTTTAACTGACGTTGGGCTAGGGCACTTGCATCAGACATGGCGTTGACAGTACCTTCGATATTAACCCTAAGTCCTGGACGTTTTTTAAGTGCTTTGGCAAGGGTATTCAGTTTTTCTTGAGCGTCCGCATTTAGCGAATGCTCTCCAAACCCAAACTCAACGTTGTCGAGTTCGTCGTCACTGCCAACCAGGTTCGCAAGTAGCGAAAAGGGTGCAGTAACAGCTTTTGTAATAATATTGCCAATAGCATTGAGGATAATGGAGCCGAAACTGAAGTCCGGACTATCGATATCGCCAGACACATCCAAACCCAAATCGATAACGCCGTTTCTGTCTTCTAATAACGCAATAGCAAGGCCAAGCGGTAGGCTTAATGCCTGATCAGAGTTCGACTTCTTGCCCAACGTTAATTGGTCAATAACAACATGATTTTTACCTTCCAGTGCCTTACCGTTTAGTTTGTATTGCACAGCCAATGACAGCAAGCCTTTGTCAATGTAATAGCCCATGTAGGTGCCTGAGTAAGGGTTAACTGAAGTCAGTTCGGCGCCTTTGACTGAAAAATCTAAATCAAGGTCTATATCATCTTTTAATGGATGAATAGTGCCTGCTAGTTTGACCGGAGCATAGTTGTCTATCTTTCCGGTGATATCAACATTGGCAGGGGAAGTTGAGCGAGAGTCAATTCCCAAAACTCTGCCATTTAAACTTTCTATAGCAGACGCAAATTTTGGCGTTAATGAATGGTCAGCAAAGTACGCTTTGCCGTTTTCTATTGATATGGTGTTAACGGCAATGGCCAATTCGTTGGCTTGTGAAGGCTCAGCTGTAGTGCTTGCATGCACGTTTGCGTTTGATGCTTTCGACGTGGTTGCGCTGCCATTTTCGCTGGCACTTTCACTGTTAGCGGACTTGTCTGATGAAGCGACAATCAGCTTACTCACATTGGTTTGTTTAGCTTCATCAATAATAAGTCGTGCAAATGGCGCTTGTAGGTGAATGTTGTCTACGCTTAGCTGGTTCGATGCGTGGTCAAATTCGATGTTGTCTACATTTAAGGACTGCCACTGTAGTAGGGGAGAGCTGTCGTCATCCAGTACGCTTAAATTATTAATGCTAGTACTCGCCTTAACGTTTAGTGAGTCGATATTTTCTTTATCAGCGGCGTTCATAAATGCCCCATCAAACTCAACGTTTAAATTAAATAGCCCTTCTTCAAGGGTCACATTTGCGTGGGGGGAAACGTACTGCTGGAAATGACTTAGCACCAGTTGCTCAATCGCTGCTTTGCCCTTTATGGTTTGTTCGGCAATAACTATTTGGCCGCTGCTGCTTAGCACACCGTTAGGTGCATCGCTAAACGTTTGTGGATTGGCAGAGACATGCAAACTTGTGGTGTAGGAAATGGGTTTAGAGAAGTCAGTAGTGACTTTTCCGCTTTTAATATTGAGGTTGCTGATGCGGTAGTAGGTCCCGTCACTTACGCTACGCTCTAAAAGATCAATGCTACCGTCATTAAATGCAAATTGGTGAAGCTCAACATACCACGAGGTCTCATGTGCTAGTTCATTTGCGCTGTCGGTTGCTACGTTGGAAACATCCTCATCTTCTGTTTCACTATTTCCTTCTTGCGCTGCGCTGGGGTTAGCGTTAGCTGATGTAGCATCTGCCGCTGGGCTTTTTGGGGTAAACAGACGCTGTAAATCAAGCCCTGACTTGTCAAATAGACCCGACACTCGAACGTTGTCAAAAGCAACTTCAGCAATGCTAACTTGCTGTTCTAATGCGTTTACGTTTATATCGTGTATGGCAAACGCGGGTATGGCAATGATCTCTTGCGAACTCTTGGCGGTGCCTGTTGTGGCTGGCGAAGGATCAGCGTTAAACACAAGGTTGTTAACACCAAATTCGCCACGCTCTAGAATAAACTGGAAGGCTGTATCTTGTTCAAAAACTTCAGCATGTAAGCTTAAGTTAACCTTGCCGTCTACTAAATCTGCTTCTATCAAATCTTTCGAAAGTGACCAAAGCGGCGTAAGCGCTACATCGTTTATCGTGATGTCTGTCGTAACTTTTAGTGGAGATAATTGAAACTCGCCATCAATGGCGATGTTACCTTTCTCTGCGGTGAGCAAGTTAAATTGATATTGGTTGAACGCTAACTTACCTTTTGATTGAGCACTCTCACTTTTATCGCTTTTAGGGTTAGCGTTTTTGTTGCCAACACTGCTTGAACTGATCAAAGCGTGAGTATCCAAATCTTGCAAGTCAACGCTCAATTCTGGGTAATCAAGTAGGGTGTTGGTCACCTTGTCTTCAATAACCACTCGCCCTTCGTTAAGTGCAAAATCACGTAACGTAATTCGGGGAATTTGCCCTTCGCTAGTGTCATTAGGCTCTTCAGGTGCTTTTGTACTGCGTTTCTCTACGTGGGTAAGAATGTCAGAGAAGTTGAAGATTTGTGTGTCTTCACTTTCGCTTAAACGTGCAATGGAAACAAAAGGTTCGTCTATAGTTAGCGATTCAACGGCAGGAGTGAAGGTGAAAAGTGATTGCCAGAATCCAACGTCCAGTGAAACATTGCCTACGCTAAAAAAATGATTTTCTTGGTTCTGGATTACGGCGTTATCTTCGCTTTCATTTGAAGAGTGTATATTTGGATAGATAACAAAATTAGTCACTTCTATTTTTAGCAAGAAAGGGTTGATTGCAATATCTTCAACAGCAGCATCTCTTCCAGTGTTTTCTTTCACTATGTTGGGTAACTTTGCCTTTAATACCGCAGGCGTAACTACGCCGATAAGAAGCGCGTAAGTAAGGTAGATGAGAACAAGATAAGTGGATAGTCGAAACCATTTGGGCTTCGTAGAAAACCGAGACATTGCATTTTGCATAGGCGATTAGGCTGTGTATTTGAGTGTAAAAAGATAAACAGGAGTTGCTATTTCACCAAGCTAAAAGCCCCTGCAAAAAAGTTAAAGCGTATTAATTTGGGTTGTAGAAGAGAATTAATACGCCTTAGACAGGTTACAGAGCGGTTAGCAAATTATCTAGGCCAGATTTAAACAACGCCTGTGTTTCTTCATCTGCATTTACATTTAAATACGAGCTGATTTGAGTGACAAAGCTGGCAATCATATCGGTTGAAAGGCCTAGCGCTTCAAATTGTTGCTTTAAGTCGTTTACCGATTTAAGTGTAGAGCTGTACTCAGAGGCCTTATTGAGTAAGCCTGATAGTGAAGAGCTTGAGCTTGCTGCTGAGTTACCACTAAGAGAGGGAACATCCTCAAGCAGGCTATCAATACCTGGAATGCTGCTTGCCAACTGGGCGTAATCAGCGCCTGAAAGGTTGCCTTGTACATAGTTCATAATTGACGCTATGCCACCTTCTGATTGGTTTTCAGACACGTTAAGGTTACCTGCAACTGAACTCACTAAGCTAGCCAAGTCGATATTAGATGCTGCGCTGGTTGCCATTTCAGTTAGGCTACTGGAAGTTACTGTCGATTCCGCTTTCTTACCGCCTAACAGACCTTTAAGCTGATCAATATTGGCATTAGCACAAGTAGTAAAAAAAGTAAGGGCAAGCACTGTAGGTGCTAAAACGATACGATTCATTATAGATTTCCTTTTTGTACACCAGCAGCGAAAGCCCGTCTGGAGTAACTTGATTGAAAATAACCATAGCAATTGCGCTATCGACTATTTAAACCTTCCATAAATTAGAAGTTTTCAGGTGTGTAAATACTCACATTCTAACGTAGTGAGGTCGTAAATTCTCTATAGAAATTGTAAAGGCACTTTACATTTTATAAGAGACTTGGGTGATCGAGTGGTAGTGTGCAGTAGGCAGGAACTAAGTCAATTAGACAAAACACTAAAAGGAGCGATACGCTCCTTTTAGTATTCTGATAATTTTGGGGCTTACTTGCTCTGTTTGGGTGGAACGATTATACGCTCTACATCAGGGGAAGCATTCTTTTCAACACTCGCCGTATCAAGAGAGGCTCCGAGTTGATAGTCTAGCTGCACCAGAAGGCCGGTCTGCCTCACGCCTTTGCCACCTTGAATACGAGGCTTGTATTCCCATTGTTTCAGGGCAACTTTTGCGCTTTTATCAAACACGCCAGCAGGCACTGATTTTACTACTTTTACATTATCTGTAGCGCCCGTTTCAGTAATATCGAAGGAGAGTACAACGAAACCTTCAACATTTTGCTGTGCTGCTTTTTCTGGATAGCTTGGTGGAACGCGTTTAACCGGCGATGCCTGGTTAATCTTAGCTTCAGATTTGGTCTCTGCTACTGGCGCATTGGCTAAAGCCGTGTTGATGGTGAGCATGGCGGCAATTGAAAGTACGCCTGCAGCCAGTACCTTATTGTTACGCATAGGTTGCTTTATCGCGTTTAAACGTTTGATCATAGTCCTTTTTTCTCCAAAGGTTGGGTAAAGCCCGCGTGTAAAGTGCAGGGCGTCTGAACCATGCTCGGCACACTGCACGAGTGCTTTTGCATAGGTGAGTTTTTCGTTGTCTGTCTTGTCTTTCAGTACTGCGTGATCACAAGCCAATTCTTGATTAATTCTGAAGGATTTTAGCGCAAGCCAAACCAGTGGGTTGAACCAAAATACAATAGCGATAACCAGCGCTAACGCGTTCCACAGGTGATCGTAATGCTTGCGATGTACGTTCTCATGCTCTAATACCAGTGCTTGTTGTTGAATCGAAAATGCACTTTTAAATGAGAAGGGAATAAGCACCTTTGGGAAGATAAAACCAAATAGCATAGGTGTGGTAGCTTTACTGGAATAGTAGGCATTGGTGTGGATAGCGTTGCGCTTTCCTATCGATGCCCATATTTTAAGATGATGCGCTAAGACATAGGCTGTAATTGCGCTTACGCCAATTGCCCATACAGTAAACCAGGTTTCGAACGCTACGGTGTTTAATGTGGGCTTAACGCCAACCACATAGCGAGCAAAGCTATTCGATGGAATGTTAACCAGCGACATTGGAAGGTTGTTGACTATGAGGCAAGCTGGTATCAGCGCCCATAGCTTATAGGTAAGCGAAGCCCCAATTTTATTAGTGAAAAAGTGTTCGCACACCATGAGTAAAACAAGCGCTAGCGACAAAACACCCTGCTGAGCAATAATCCAATCAATCATTGTTTTCTTCCCATTTCTTGATAAGGGCTTTGAGCTCGTCCACATCTTGTTTAGATAACGAGTTTTGATTTGCAAAACCAGCGACCATAGGGGCGATCTTGCCTTTAAACAGTCGACTAACAAAACTCGTGGTTTCTTTCTTTGTATAGTCTTCTTTAGCAATCAGTGGATAATAAAGATACTGGCGCTGCTGCTTTTCAAACCCTAACACTTCTTTTTTTACCAAGCGGCCTAACAAGGTTTTGACGGTTTTTTCGTGCCAGTCTTTTTTGTCATTCAGTCGCGCAATAACCTCGTTCGACGTGGCAGGATGGTCGTCCCACAGTACGTCCAGCACTTCAAATTCAGCGTTTGAAATTTCGGGTTTGTCTGACATTTTACTCATAATTACGACGTCTGTTATTTTGATTACATTTGTAGTCCATGTTTTTAGATTACACTTGTAATTCTAAAGCGCAAGCTTTTTCTGCATATTTTTTAAACGGAGAGATAGTGTGAGATGGAGTACTACGCTTGGCGCTTCTTTGAAAGCGTTACGTTGGACGTATCAGTATAAAACGGTGAAATTAAGCTCGTTAGCTTCTAAGAACTCGCCGAGTATTCGTGCTTGTTGATTTCCACGTGGCACCATTACATAGCACGGCGGCTTTGGGGTTACTTCTTGTAAGTCGTACCACAGCGTATCCAGCACGTCGCTGCCGTGTCTCAAAAAGGTTTCACCCCAAGACGTCGTATAAAGAATGGATACATTCTCTACCGTGGCTTTTTGGCGTAGGGTGGGGAAGTTCACAATGGCAAAACATGCCGTTATGCGTTCTGGCGCCAGCAAGTCATTACGCGGTAGTGACGACACTTTGACAGGAGGAAAATACTTGCACAAATGCTTAAGCAAATCGTTCAAGTCTAGTTCGCTCACTTCACCGTAATTGTAATCGAGATAAACCTTACTGTTTGTATCTATTATTTTGCTCGACACAAGCCAGACCATCAGTGCAATGGCGCTAGCCGCTTGAGTAACTTTTTGCGAATCGTCGATAATGCCCGATTTACTCAGTAAATCACCAGCATAAGCTGACCATACTTCATCACCATTTTTGAGCTGACGCATAGCAATGGTGATCTTTTCACAGTAAAGGCTTTCATCAAAAGCGCGTCGCAAAAACTCAATTTTATCCGGCTTTTTAGCGTAATAGGTACTTAATCGGCGACCTAGAACGGTCATGTCTTTTTGATCCATCACCTGTTGATGATGACTGATCTCTTTGGAGATACGGCGGTAACACTTTAATAAAAAGCGGTGAATTCGACGGCTCAGCTGCACACGTTCATTGAATGTCCAATCTTGTTGGTTATCCAAGTGGGCAAGTAGTTTGCGGCTCCACCCCCACTGTTTTGCATACGAGGCCATAATTTTGCGTTTGAAATTCGCTTGCTCACCTTCTACAAGCGGGAGGCTCAATGTACACCCACATTTCAAATATAAACACTGCTGCAATACAGCAATATCTTCCGCCTGACCATTGGCTTTGTAGTGAGCGATGAGTTCGTCAAACATGAGTGCGTAGGGGTCGATATCTGCAACATGCCCTGGAGCTTCAGCACCGCGGTGTACATGCTTTTTCAAAAGGTTGCACAGTGGTTGTCCGTGAGAGATATTGGCAAGGTATACTTCAAGCTTTGCCATTTTTAATACGGACTTGAATGGCGAGTCCATGGCTTTGCCTAATTGCCAGATGGCGGCGCCAAAAAGTTCGCTTGCGTCTAGTCGCTCTAAGTGACCCAAGTCCATGAACCAGTCTACGTCTGGTGAGCCGCCTTTTTCCAAACTATTGTAAATAGCCTGATACTGCTTCTCTGTTGTTTTCTCTGGAGTAAGCCACCAAAACGGCGCTTTGCCTGCTACTACTATATTGGTATTGTAAAACTCAGCTTTTAGAAACAGGGCTTGCGCCGAGCCCGCGCTTTCACCTTCAGCGACGCCAAAATCGTTTTGCTTAACTTTATCTATCTCAGATAAAAAGAAATGCACTTCAATACCAAAGGTGTTATCCGCCCATTTTTCAATGGCTGTTAGCTTTTGTTGAAGTAAAGTCAGCTCAGTAGTCGAAAAACGTTTACCGTCAATACACACCCAAAAATCAAAGTCTGAGTCGTCAGTCTGAGCAATAGTCCCCACGCTACCCATTAAAACCAGTGCATCAACCGCCCGCTGTCTTGGCCAAATTTGCTTAATGTCTGAAAACAAGTGACTCTGTGCAGGAAAACAGCGCTGCAAAGCTTGTTCTACATCAGGTCTAAACGAGTAATTGTTGATACCAAATGGAACGGTTTCACCCGAGGTGAGTGGGGCCACATATCCTGGAAGGGCTTCGTGGTTAACATGTACAAGAAAGGGAAGCACATGAAAAAGCGGCCTGTGCTTTTCAGGCATGAGCGTGAGTGCACGCTCAATGCGTGCTTTGTTGTATCGCAATACGCGCAATAACCTAATGGTAAGGTTTTGCTGAACGGAAAGCGGCTGTTGCGCTGCCATTATGTCAATCTGCACTTCATCATGCAGCCAAGCATAGCGTTATTTCGCGTCGACTTCCTCTAATTTCGCACAGAAAAAGTGATTCTTAATTTGTGATATTCCGTACTTATCTGCTCTCGTGTAAGAGGGAGGTAATGAATAGTGACTTATTCACTTTGTAAGATTGCCCTTACTGCTTATCAAATGCATCAATTAGCGCATCAGTTTTACCATCGGAAGAAAAGCCGAACCCGTTTTTATTGAATATCAGCGTATTGTCAGACGTCACTGACGTTCGGGCTTCTTTTAAAAATGACTGGATAGTCGCTTCGTCAGTGCCTTTCTCTTGTAGTGTTGATGCAAATGACGTGGCATCTCCCCATTCTTTGAACTGAGACAGACGAGATGTTTGTTGAATAAGTGACGTAAGGTTGGTGTCCTTTTCTAGGTACTGTTGTAGGCGCAACGTGGTTTTATCAAGCTCTTGCTCGCCCTGACTGCTTTCAATCACCAGCTCGCCTTTACTCACCGTTAGCTTTGTATCGTCTGAAATACCAAGTTTTGCCGCTAAATCACTTAATTCCGAGGCAAGCTTTTGCCGATTAAAATCGAGGTAGTTTGCAATTGTGTTGCCGTTGAGTGAGGCCTCGCCGCTTTCTATTTTTTCAAGATATGTGTCAATTTGATTGCCCTGTAGTTCACCATTAAACGCACTGAACGCATCACCGAGAGCATTAGCCTGCTTGGATTTTTCTACAACATCTTGAAGTGCGCTTTGGGCATTTGCTGTGTCGCCCAAGTAATTGAATAGTGAAGGTGAAGATGACAAGTGGCTGTATGTGGTATCCATTTCTGACTCTGTGTAGCTCACTTCATAGCGTGGGGCATAAAAGTGGGGGACCTAATATAGGCATTCATACGCAAAATCAGCGCCAAGTTCATCGTTATGAAGAGTTTTTATGGAGTAGGGGCTCTTGCGAGCCCTTAGCGAAGAAGTCGGTTCTTAATTGTTGACCCAGGTGTGAGCTACCTGTTCGACGGATATTGCTCAAGGAGCTTGATGACGAGTTCATCAAGTTTATTTTGAATGCTGATACTGTCTTTCGACTCCAGCTCTACCGCTCCCGACGCGCTGTAAACAAATGTACCGTCTTTAACCATGTCAATTTGAAGCCCTTGTTGAAGCGTGGTTTGCTCTCCAACCGGAATGCTAAAAATGCTACCCAATGAAATGCCGCCAGAGCGACCGTAACTTCCGGTGCCCAGCCCTAGATTCAAGGTGGTGCCATCCTCTTTAGTGGTGGTGGAAGGTAGGTATCCCACCGCAATATCGGCGTCCTCCTCCGAAGATGGGGTGAGGCCTTTCTCAATGAGCCGCTGGGTAATGGCTGAGGAAAGATGATTGGCCAGCGTCGCGTTGATTGGGTTTAAAGGAGGCTGAATATAGAACGTTTTAATATCGGCAAAGTTTTGTGTTTCATCCATATTTACTTGAGGCTTACTACTACTGCATGCGGCAACCACGACCATACATGCTGTTAAAAGTAGCACTGTTTTCAAATACTTTGCCTTTTGCATTAAACCAGTTTCACGTTTTTTCATCATACTGCTGTGCATAATTTTCAGTAAAGTTTGTTAGCTCTTAACTTAAACGAGCGCATACCGTGTTTTGGATCTCATAAGTGGTAAAGCTAGTTTCATCACTTGATTTTCGTCAGCCTGCATAGATAAGCCGCTAAAAGGTTTTCCACATTCACAATAAGACCGTATGCTTTATTCCATTCAGTTTTGTTAATGCGCACCGCTTTGTGGTGTGTGCTGACAAGCGAAGCCACTAATTAAAGGTAAAAGGACATGAATACAAAGCGTATAAAACAAGGGGTACTTGCCACGAGTGTCGCCGCACTTTTTTCTGTAAATGCAATCGCGCAACATTCACCAGACGCGAATGTTGAATTAGTGGGTGACATAAAGGGCACGCAAATTACCGGTGTTACGGTAAGTAATGATGGTCGTGTATTTGTGAATGCGCCCAACTGGCGTGACGGCGTTCGCTTTTCCGTAGCTCAGGTTACCGACACTGGAGAATTTGTCGCTTACCCTAATAGCCAAACAAATGAATGTGTGGCACAAAGCGAAGTAAGAAAAGACTGCTTTTTAGCGGTGCAGTCAGTGGTTGCGCACAAGGATAAGCTGTATGTGTTGGACACCCGAAACCCTAAGTTTAAAGGTGTAGTGGATGCACCTCGCTTATTTGTTGTTGATTTAGCCTCAAACGAAATCGAAGGGACCTTGATACTTAGCGAAGACGCTTATCATCCAGATTCGTATATTAATGACTTGCGAGTAGACGAAAAAACGAATCGCATTTATATGACCGACTCGGCTCACGCGGGTTTAGTGGTATATAACCTTGATGACAATACCAGCTATCGTATTTTAGATAACCATAAAACCACTAAAGCTGAAGTCGATGCGTTAAGTATTCAGGGCAAACCCTTTACTATGCCTGTTCAGTCTGACGGGATCGCGCTAGATTCGTTAAACGACACTCTATATTTTCACGCATTGTCTGGTTATTCGCTGTATGCCATTAACACATCTGACATCGAGAAATCGTCAAATGACGTGTTGGCAGAAAAAGTGCGAAAAGTAGCGACGACAGGCGCACCAGATGGCATGATTTTTCATCAAGGTAATGTTTATTTAGCTGACCTGGAAAAGCAAGAAGTACAGTACCTTACGCCAAGTCTAGACCTTCGCACCCTTGTGAAAGGTGATGTGGTGAATTGGGCTGATACCTTTAGTATCTACAATAATGCGCTTTACTATACCAATAGCAAAATACAAGATGCGGGTAGTGATGTTAGCGACATGACATTTGAAGTGTATAAGACAGCGCTACCTGCGCGTTAAAGTTCGAGGAATTAGCAATGAGCATCACAAAAGGGATTGGCAGCGCGTCACTGGGGTTTGCAGCAGCACTCTTAGTAACCGGGCAAGCTTCAGCTAAATCAGATTTTGATTATGGCCCTGTGTTTGACACTTTCGGCAAGCATGCTCATGTTGAGGGCGTAAGTTTTCCTGAAAATCAGACGTTCAAGGTTGCGTTTGACGTAGCCAAATCGGCAAGCCCTGGTGAGGTAAACCGCAAGTTTGAGTCGCTGGCACGGTTTATCAATATGCACGTAGCCAACGGCGTTAAGCAGGAAAATCTTTCGCTTGCGCTTGTCGTTCACGGCTCTGCCACAGAAGAAGTGCTTAAAACTGCAAACTTCAAAGAGCGTAAGGGCTTACCTAATGGAAACGAAACGCTACTTGTAGCGTTGATGGAGAAAGGTGTAGACGTAATAGTGTGTGGGCAGTCTGCCGCTGCCCATGGCGTTGAAAAAAATGCGTTGATAGACGGAGTGAAAATGGATTTGTCAGCCATGACAGCCCACGCGCGCCTGGCACAAAAAGGGTATTCGGTTAACCCTTTTTAAGTTGTGGGTTAATTCCTCTTGCGCACAGGAGCTTAACTATAGCTCCTGTACATTGGCTAGGTAGGGCCTGTTGACCTTTGCTGTACATTTTTGCAGCGGTCTGTGTGCCATCTAGACAAGGCGAATGTTCGACGGTTTAGTGGTTCTAAATCGAGAACATTCAACGCAGTATAGATGGCACAAAGGCGCTGCCCGAAGGGGTCGTTATGGAAGCCTTTTACTCTTTGTCACAGTCCTTTAACTTAGCCCGCTAGGCTTGCAGGACTGTTTCGCGATTAAAAGGCTTCCATTTAGACCAAAATTCGTACACCAAAGGTCAACAGGCCCTAGACGATACCTGCCCAAACGCAATAATTTTCTCAAACGGCGTGGTGTCTGGCAGAGTCCCCAAGGCAAAACCACATGCATTGCCAAGCCTTGATTCACAGAAGGTGTGGGCAATGTCGATAAGGGCGTTGTCGTTATTAAGTGACGTAGCAAGAAGTGAACATGCTTGTAGCGCTAGCGCCATTTGTTCTGTTAAATATCGGCTGCGCGTTTCCATATTCTGCGTGTTTGATAGCTCGTCGAATAGCTTACTAAGATGAATATCATAGTGCTTGTTTTTGCCTGCTTGTGTTTTAAGCTCACTAAACAAAGCCTCTTTAACATTGGGCTCTTTGGCGAGTGCGCGCAGTACATCTAAACATTGTACGTTTCCGCTTCCTTCCCAAATAGAGTTCAGAGGCGCTTGGCGATAGTATCGTGGCATGGGGTTTTCTTCAACGTAACCAATACCGCCTAAACACTCTTGAGCCTCGTTAACAAACATAGGCGTGCGTTTACAAACCCAGTATTTTCCAATGGCGGTAGCCAGCCTTGCCAGTGCAGCTTCATGATTATTGCTCGATGCACTATCAACCGCTTTGGCAACGCGCATAGTGAGTGCAGTAGCAGCCGCACATTCAATGGTGAGGTCTGCCAATACATTCTGCATTAAAGGCTGATTGACTAAGGTCTTGCCGAATGCGTCGCGATGACTTACGTGGTGTAAGGCGTGAATCAGTGATTGTCGCATAAGTGCTGATGAGCCAATCATACAGTCTAACCGCGTAAGCGACACCATATCTATGATCACCGGCACACCGCGGCCTTCTTCGCCAATCAAATATGCCGTGGCTTCCTGAAATTCAACTTCAGACGATGCATTGCTCCAGTCACCCAGCTTGTCTTTCAAACGCTGAATTCGCACGTTATTGAGTGCACCATTTTCCAACAACCTTGGTAGCAAAAAACAGCTTAGTCCGCCTTCCGCTTGCGCAAGTATAAGATGAGCGTCGCACATGGGGGCTGAGAAAAAGAATTTATGCCCTACGATATGGTAACTTCCATCAGCCTGTTTCACCGCTGTAGTGGTATTACGCCTAACATCCGACCCACCTTGTTTCTCAGTCATCCCCATACCAATAGTCAGTCCATGTTTCTGACTAGCTGGCAGGGAACGAGGATCATAAACACCATTAATGGTTTTCTCTAGGTATACGGGCGGCAGCTGTTTTCCATACCGCATGGCCGGAATAGCTGCGTGGGTCATAGTAAGCGGGCAAGACGTGCCAGACTCAGCCTGATAATGCATATACATTAGCGCCGCTCTGAAGGTGTGTGCGCCTTCAATGCCTTCATGCTTCCACGAATAGTTGTGTACATTGTGCTGCATCGCACTTTCCATAAGCGCGTGATAGCTGGGATGAAATTCAACATCGTCAATGCGGCGGCCATAGCGATCGAATGTGTGGAGAGTTGGCTTATTCTTATTAGCAAGCTCTCCGTGAGCCATAAGTGCATCCCCCGCGATTTGACCATACTGTCCTAATAACCCTTCATCATGTTGGTGGGATGATGGCATATGCTGATCGACTAACACGCGCAGTAAGGTGTCATCACGCCACAAATTGTAGGGCGTGGAAATGGTGGGTTGGTTTTCTACAGCGTGCGTAACAAATCGATTTGATGAAGTCATGGCATTTCCACTTGGTGAATATACAAGGTGTACCCTTGAAATGGGCTTTTACTTTAAAGGGCTACGTTAAAGCACTATCTCCAAGTACTACCTTAAAACATTACACTAATAGTTGTAAATTGGTATTTCATGTAATGTTTGTGCGCAGCGCGTGTTTATATAATGATGAATGCGTATATGTTTGGCCTTAAGCCAACTTATATTTTAATTAGAGTTACGTCCTATCTGAGACAAAGAAGTAAATAGAGTTTGCAATTAGAAAAACAGAAAAAGCCCAATGCAAGAAAGCTACTGCTAAAGCTATTGGGCTCCCGTGACAATATTCAAATGAATGCCAGCGCAGCAGTTCGCGTAGGGGCGCTGTTTGGTATTTCTGAAAATAACATTCGGGTAACGCTCACGCGTTTACAGTCTGCACAGCTTATTAGCTTGGTTGAACGCGGTTTTTACAAGCTGGGCGACAAAGGCATTCGTTTTGCAAAGGAAATTCATCAGTGGCGAGAGGATGAGGATGGGCTTGTACCCTGGCAAAACGATTGGGTTGTCGCTCAAACCAGCACGCTTCCTAAAAGTGATAGAAAGCAGCTCAGAAATAATGAACGAGCGCTGAAGCTTTTGGGGATGAGAAAGCTGACAAACGACGTTTACCTCAGACCGAACAATTTTTCAGGCGGAGCAGGCGAAGTAAGAGACAAACTTTACACGCTTGGTCTATCGAGAAAGGCGCTCGTGTTTAGTGCCAGTGACTTTGACACTAAAGCACGCAGCAGGGCGATGGGATTATGGAGCCACCTAAACCTAGAGGTACTTTATAAAGACGGATGCATCGAAATAGAGGAATCTCTTGCTCGATTAACGTCTTTACCCCTTGAAGAAGCAACCAAAGAATCTTATGTGATAGGAGACAGGGCGTTATACCACTTGGTGTTTGACCCCTTATTGCCATCGCCACTTGCAGATGTAGCAATGCGTGAGCGCTATCGTAATCTAGTAAAACGGTACGATGATGCTGGCGCACAAATTTGGCACCGCTTTTTAAATCAAAACTAAGCGAGATTAAAGGTAAACAGCTCAAAAAGAGGGTTACAGATACGTTACACACAGTTGAGCGTAAATTTCACATATAGATGTATTGTGTGAGAACAGTCAGAAAGATGAGACGGTAAGTAATTATTTGGCCGCATAGAACGCTAAGTGTAATTAGCTCTAATGGAAGTAGCGTAAATGGAGAGAAGATGACCGCATCAAGACCGTTATTTAAGCATATTCGCAATCATACAGCGCTTTTCAATGAGCTTTCTCAGTATCGAAACGCCGCTGTAGATACCTTGGGGTTTACGGGGTATGAATTTCATAAAACGCCAAAGTTCGTAACCGAAGATGGAAGTCGGCTTACCATAGAGCCAGAGAGAAGCATTGTACTGCCTAAAGTTCATGCGTTGTCGGGCTTGAAGAATAAGCTGACACAGGCTATTCCCACGTTACATATGGTTGAGCATAGTGAAATAGGCTATCGCTACCCAACGGCAGCGTTGGCTGGGCTAGACGCGCCATTTATTAAACGCATGCGTTCTGAGTATTTTCACAAAGTGGATGAAGATAGAAGTATTTGCCGCCCTGTGAATTTGTCGTTCGGAATTAAAAGTCGCGGAAAAGCTGACAACCGACAAGAATACGAAGTGTGGATGCCAGACGAAGCGCCAGATCAAAATCCGCTTCCTCTGCTCATCAATGCCTATGGCGAAGACTTACCCGATGATGTAAGACACTTTGTTGAACAACCCTCGAGAGTACACGGTTGGATGGGGGTTAAGCGGGCAGCATTTGAAGCGCTTTACACAAACAAGCAACATTGTGGTGATTTGATAATTTGCGTCGCCATGAGTGTAGACGCCTACAACATTGGCGCTAAACCCGATCTAGCTTATTCTCCTGAAGCAGAAAGCTCTATTGCTGTAAGCAACGCAGAGTTTGAGTGGGAAATAGAGGGGTACTATGCTCCGCGAGGCTGGGCGTTTGACCACGATGAAGTGTGGGCAGCAATAAATCACACGTTAGAAGCTATCAATGCGCCGCTCGATGATTTATACGGCAACGAAATCATTCCTATTGCCGAAAGTAAAACGGAGCGAATTTTGTCAACATTGCAATCACTGGGCGTTAGTCAGGAAGAAGTAGACGAACTCAATCTTCAGCCTTGGGAGTTCATGCTAACCGAAAGTGAGCATAGGGTTAAAGCGCACGATCCCAGCCGTTCGGTTAATTTATTAGGTAGACTAAATCGGCTCTTTTACCAACCAGAGCAGCAGTTGCCTTCACTAAATTGGATGCATGACTTAATTGTTTAAGTTGACGAATTAGAGTAATATAAGGGTTTGCTGATGCTTCGAGCCTAGAGGCTAGTTAAAAGTTTGCAAGGATGAAAATGTTGGTTCTTTTTCGACGTTTTTGCTGAAGTATAGGTAAGCGTTTGCTCCTTAAAGAAGTTTTAGTGCTATACATTAAGTTATAACTAAAATAGGGGAGCACGTCGTGAAGCATTCTCAGTCCTTATATTCCCTTCAAATGAAGTCAACTCAAATGCGCCTCAAACATTATCTATTGATCACCTGTCTTTTCAGTCTACAGGCGTTAGCTAACATCAATGATTTTTCTGAATTGAATGCTGATAGGACTTATGCCGATAGCGCTGAAAAATTATTGGAACGGTTAGCCAATAATTTAGATGCATCTTCTCAAGATAAACTCCATAAACTCGGTGCATTGAGTTCGCCGCTTCAATCAAAGTTCGAGTTGAGTAAACTGTTGATGTATTACTATATATCTTACGACGAATATTCACTCGCTCTAGAGCAAGTAAAGGCAATTGAACAAAACGCTCTGAATACGAAGTCTGAAAGCCAACTCGCTTTTGCGAAGCTATCCGAAATCGCTATTCTCAGCCGTTTGGACAGGGTCAAAGGGAAGCGCGCTGGAAGTGATGATTTAAAAAGGTACTATTCCGGTCTCTCTTCACAGGTAAAAGACGCACTCAAGTTCAACTATATTGTTTTTGTCGCACTATCTGAAAGGAGTAGTCGAGAGGCCATGCTTCTTGGCACGGAAGTAAACTATTTATCAGAAAATAACTCTGGAGTGGGGGATTTGATGATGGGTTTACACGCTGCCTATGTAGTAGAAAACGTTCCCTCTATCAAAATTGAGCTTTTAAATCGGTATATAGACTTCTGTGAAGCTCATGATATACCCGTTAAATACTTCATTCATTTTTACAACGTTATTAGCTACTTTCTAAAGCAAATAGGTGACCCCAATATTGTAGGCACTTACACCGATCGATATTTGGCCTACGCGACCGCATCTGAGGATCAAAACGAGATCTACTTTGCCTCACTAAAGAAAGTTGAACAATTATTTTTATTAGGCAAAAACAAAGAAGCTCTCGTACTGTTGGAGCAGGCTGAAAATGGCCACAATTCAGTACCCGAGCGCTGGAAGTTACAAGGTAAGTTTTTGAAAGTTGAGTTACTCGCCTCCCTTGGTCAACTAGAGCGAGCAAATCAATTGTCAGAATATTTAAGTAACGTACTTAATTCGAATGGCTTGGACGAGCCTTCAGAATTCAAAATTGCCAACACACTGCTTTCATCGTCACAGGGTAACGTTGCGAGTGCATTAAAGCAGATTCAAGCCGAGTTTAGGCGATTCCGCTTTGACGTAACAATGGACCGTTTGAATTACTTGGAAGAGCTAACGAATGCGAAAGAGCAGGAGCGTAAGGCACTATTTGATTCAAGAGACAAAGCACGTCAGCTAGAACAAACTAATCAACTCCTTGTTTTCTGTATCGTTTCCATTTCATTGATGGCGATATTTTTAGTCAAAATGATTGTAAGCAAGAGAAAAGCTTACGAAAAGCTTGAAATCGCAAACAAAACAGACTTATTAACGGGAATGCTCAACCGTCGATTCTTGCAAATGAAACTGGAGCAAACGTTCTCCATGTTGAGTAAGAGTCGTAGAAGCGAAGAGGCAGTACTGCTTTTTATTGACATCGATATGTTCAAATCTATTAACGATAACTTCGGTCATACAGTGGGTGACAAAGTTATTTCTATGGTCTCTGGGCAAGTGATGGACTGTATTAGAGAGCGAGATTATGCAGGTCGTTACGGTGGTGAAGAATTTGCAGTAATACTTAATAATCTAAATGCTGCGCAAGCCATGGATATAGCAGAGAGGATCAGAGTTAAAGTTAGAGAGCTAGAGGACTGTACTTTGCTTGGACAAAGAAAAGTGTCAGTAAGCATAGGTGTATCAGCATTTGATGATCGATTTAAGTCTCTTAACGAATGGTTAAATGATGCTGACCAAGCTCTTTATGAGGCGAAACGCAGTGGAAGGGATCAAGTCGTTCGATCTAACTTCAATGAACCACCTCAAATAGTGGAAGTTTAACCCTAGTAGACCTTTTGAAAACCTGTAACTAAAAAGACTTATATGTAAAATT